>NZ_JBWZET010000028.1:0-8436 GCF_056722145.1 Rhizomicrobium sp.
GCGCCAAACCGAGGGCCGGGGCCGAAACGGCGATTGGCGCATCGGCAACGCGGTTCACCACCACCCAGGGGCCGCCGCGATGGTTGCCGTCGCCGCCCGACGGCAGATGCACGACGATCAATGCCGCCAAAGCGAGCGCGCCGATCACCGCCACGCTGGCGGAAGCGGCCGACTTGAACAGGAAGCCCAGGGCTTTCCAGTTGCGGATGATGTGCATCGCGATGGCGGCAACGAAGGCCACGCCAATCCATTGGTGCAGGTCGCCCATTTCGCCGCGAATGCCGAACAGCAGCATCAGGCCGGTGATGGCGACCGCAAGACCGGTGACGAGGCTCAAAGGCGTGGCATAGGTGCGCAAAAAAGCATTCATGGCCGTCTCCGCTTGGGATCCGGCCATGAAACGCAGGCTTATACCGTTTTCCGTTGTCGGCTCACGCAGCCGTGAACGGATCTATTTCAAACTTGCGCTGAAGCGCTGTATCCGGCGGCAGGCCTCTTCCAGCAGCGCATTCGACGTTGCGTAAGAGATGCGGAAGAACGGCGACAGACCGAACGCCGCGCCATGCACCACCGCCACGCCTTCGCTCTCCAGCAGCGCACCGGCGAAGTCTTCGTCGGTCGTGATCACCTTGCCCGAGGGCGCCGTCTTGCCGATGAGGCCGCGAATGGACGGATAGACATAGAACGCGCCTTCCGGCTTGGGGCATTCGATGCCGGTCGCCTGGTTCAGCATCGAGACGACGAGGTCGCGCCGTTCCTCGAATGCCTTTTTGCGCTCGGGGATGAAATCCTGCGGCCCGTTGAGCGCTTCCACGCTGGCCCATTGCGAGATCGAAGTGGCGTGGCTGACCGACTGGCTCTGCAGTTTGGCCATCGCTTTCACCAGCGGTTCGGCGCAGCCGCAGAAGCCGATGCGCCAGCCGGTCATGGCATAGGCCTTCGACACGCCGTTCATCGTCAGGGTGCGCTCGTAGAGATTGGGCTCGACCGCGGCGATGGTGGCGAACTTGAAGTCGCCATAGACGAGGTGCTCGTAGATGTCGTCGGTCAGAATCCAGACGTTGGGGTGCTTCAGCAGCACGTCGGCGAGCGCCTTCAACTGGTCGGCGGTGTAGCAGGCGCCGGTCGGATTGGACGGCTGGTTGAGGATCAGCCATTTGGTCTTGGGCGTGATCGCGGCGTCGAGCTGCTCGGGCGTCAGGCGGAAGCCGTTTTCGAGCTTGGCCTCCACCACTACCGGGGTGCCGCCGCCGAGCGCCACGATATCGGGATAGCTGACCCAATACGGCGCCACGCAGATGACCTCGTCGCCCGGGTTCAGGGTGGCCAGCAACGCGTTGTAGATGATCGCCTTGCCGCCGGCGCCGACGAAGATCTGGCTGGGCGTGTAGTCGAGCCCGTTCTCGCGCTTGAACTTCGCCGCCACCGCCTTGCGCAGCTCAGGAATTCCTTCCACGGCTGTGTATTTAGTCTCACCGCGTCGGATTGCCGCAATTGCGGCTTCCTTGATGTTGTCCGGGGTGTCGAAATCGGGTTCGCCGGCGCCGAGCCCGATCACGTCGCGCCCGGCGGCTTTCAGCTCGCGCGCTTTCTGAGTCACGGCAATGGTTTGCGACGGCTGGATGCGGCCCAGCGATTCACTCAAAAAACCCTTCGGCAGCGGCGCCATAGCTTCCTCATTCCTTCATTGCCGGCAGCAAAGCGCCTGCACGGCAAGTTCGCAAGAACAGTTTAGAACTATTCACGGTTGTTACCGTTTTTAAAGATTTTGAGGCATACCATCCTCTCCAAGGAGGAATAGCGGTCATGCGCCGGTTTGCAATCCTTCTGATTGCCGGTCTTGTGCTCGCGGGCTGCGGCAAGTCCCAGCAGCCGCCGTCGGGACGTTGGATTGGCCATTACGAATCGTCTGCCGTTATGGTGGTGGCGTGGCTCGAGATTTCGCCAACCGGCGAGGTCAAGGTCAGCGCCCCCGACATCCTCGATCCGGGCGAGCCGTCCGATGAAGTGCGCCAGGCGGCCCACAAGCGCCTCGCCAATGAGCTTTACGACGGCTGGGGCAATGTCACAGCCCGGCGCTACGAATTCGACGGCCACGTTTTCCGCAAGCCGGGCGGCGTCGCGCCGCAGATGGAATGGGACCCCGGCACGCGCGAGATGAAGCTGGTGTTCTATTTCGGCATGCAGCGCTCGATGCGCATCCCGATGACCCAGGTGAAGGACTTCACCGAGGACCCGTGGCTGGGGCAGTGATTTTCTACCCCCGCGGGGGCAGGAAATCATTTCCATTCATGAAACGCGAAGAACGCGGCGCCGGCCAGCAGGGCGAAGGCGACGATGTGATTCCACCGGATCGCCTCGCCGAGATAGAAGGTTGAGAACACCGCGAACACGCCGAGCGTGATCACTTCCTGCATCGTCTTGAGCTGGGCGGCGGAATAGACCGTGTAGCCGATCTTGTTGGCGGGCACCGCCAGGCAATATTCGAAGAAGGCGATGCCCCAGCTGATCGGAATCACCAGCCATAGCGGCGCCGACGGGAATTTGAGTTGGCCGTACCAGGCGAACGTCATGAACACGTTCGAGCACATCAACAACACCACCGGCGCAACAAACGGCCAACGCATCAGAAACATTCCTTTCATGTTGCGGCGAGCCGTCGCCGCCTTTTTGGTCACCAGACTTTCGCGCCTGCCGGGATGCGACAGACCGATACAAAACAACGCCGTACGGCTCTTTCGCGCCGCGGTCGGGCCCTTCAATCTAGCTTGGTAACGCGGCTTTGCGGTCGCGAAATGAAACGGCGTCGCAGGAACTGCCGGTTGCGGCAAGTCCGGCGAGGTCGGGGCTGTGCTTCTTTGGCGCTCCACCACGCTGGCACAGTCTCAAGGACGGCCGGACCCTTTTCGGGGTCCCCAAGACCGGCTGGTTCCGGCCGTCCGCCCCACTTTTGCCCGCCGCGTATGTCAAGGAATGTCGTCCTGCGCCGGTGGGTCAGAGAAACATGTTGTCGAATGACGGTTTCAGCCCATATTGAGCGTTTGACGGCCCTATCACCCGGCCTCGCGAGCGAGCTTTTCCCATGAAGATTCTGTCGAACTCCGTTTCCGTCCTGGTCCTGGCTGTCGTGCTTGGCGCGTGCGCCACCACGCCTCCGCCGACCGTAAAACCCGAAGATATGCCAAAGGCTTACCAGGCCCCGGTGCCGGACACCCAGAAGCAGGTGACGGCCGACTGGTGGAAGAGCTTCGACTCCAAGGAGTTGGCCGGCTTCATCGACGAGGCCCACAAGGGCAATCTTGACGTCGCCACCGCCGCCGCCCGCGTCCAGCAGGCCCAGGCCCAGTACGGCTCCTCGATCGCCGACCTGTTCCCGGCGGTGCAGGTGGAAGGCTCGGCCAAGCGCTCCAGCGGCCAAGGCGTGTTCGGCGGCCGCACCACCGGCAACACCTTCGGCATCAATGGCGCCGCCAGCTACGAGCTCGACATCTGGGGCCGCAACATTAATGGCATGCGCTCGGGCCGCGAGAGCGCCCGCGCCGCGGTGTTCTATCAGGACGCCGTCGCCATCTCGACCGACGCCAACGTCGCCGATGCCTATTTCGCCGTCCTGGCGCTGCGCGAGCGCGTCGACGTCGCCAAGAAGAACATCGAAGCCGCCAAGCGCATCCTGGCGATCACCCAGGCCAAGGTGTCCAACGGCGTGCTGTCGAACCTCGAACTGGCGCAGCAGACCGCCCAGGTGCTGGCCGAAGAAGCCAACATTCCGCAGCTTGAGGAAAAGGAGCGCGAACAGCGCAATGCCCTCGCCATCCTGCTCGGCCGTATGCCGGGCATGCTGCAGGTGCAGAGTGCGAGCCTTGAAGGGCTGGCGGCCCCGGGCGTCCAGGCCGGTCTTCCGGCGACGCTGTTGACCCGCCGTCCCGACGTCAAACAGGCGGAATCGAGCCTGCTCGCGGCCCATGCCGATCTCGATGCGGCGCGCGCGGCGTTCCTGCCGGGTGTCAGCCTGTCGGCCGGCGGCGGCTGGTCGAACGACGCCATCAAGGGCCTGATCACGCCGCAGACGCTGGCGTGGAATCTCGGCGCCTCGGTGGTGGAAACCATCTTCGACGGCGGCAAGCTGACGTCGCAGCGCGACTACTACAAGGGCCGCGAGAACGAACTGCTCGCCGCCTATCGTACCGCGGTGCTCGATGCCCTCAACGACACCGAAACCCAGCTCGGCAGCGTCGCCGCCTACTCCGACGCAGAACGTCTGACCGCGGACGAAGTGAAGAACGCGCAGGAAGCGTTCCGCATCTCCGAACTGCAATACCGCGAAGGCGTGGTCGATCTGTTGACCGTGCTGCAGGCGCAGCAGACGCTGTTCTCGGCCCAGGACCAGCTCATCCAGATCAAGCTGGCGCGGCTGCAGGCGGGCGTCGGCCTCTATCGCGCCCTCGGCGGCGGCTGGGATCTCAGCCAGGACGCCGACAAGGCGCTGCGCAATACCTTCATCCCGGTGCCCGACCTCACCGACCTGCCAATCCCGGATCCGTCCCAGCTGCCGGCGGCGCTGCCGTTCTGATCCATACCGGTTGACAATGGCCCGCCTCGTGCGGGCCATTTCATTTGGGGCCCCTGCCGCAAGGGTAGAGTGGGGCGGAATTCACGCAACGCGGCCGCGGCGCGGCGCGTTTTCAGGCTCTGGCCTGGAAGGGGAGTGCAACCCCCGCTAATAATGCCCTTGGGGATGGGGATTTACGATGGAAAGCCCTTGGTTCCATCTGGATCGCAGCGGCACCACGCTGCGGCTGAAGGCCGGCGGTCCGTGGACGGTGTATCACGCCGCCGCCGTCGATGGGGCTTTGCGCCGGCTCGACGCCGAAAACGCCACCACCGCCGAGATCGATGCCAGCGAGGTCGAACGGCTCGACTCCACCGGCGCCTGGCTGCTGTTGCGGACCAAGGCCCAGCTCGCCGCGGCCGGGGCCCGCGTCACCGTCTTCCAGGTGCCCGAAGGCTACCAGCCGCTGATCGAGGTGATCGAAACCGACCAGCCGCCGGTCCCGACCGTCATCGTCACCCACGACAGCTTTCATGCCTTTCTCGAACGCATCGGGCGCGCCACCCACGGCACCTTGATCCAGGCGGTCGGCATTCTCGGCTATGTCGGCCGGATCACCATCGAGTGGTTCCGCACCGTGACCCATCCGGCCCGCCATTTCCGCTTCACCGCCACGGTGCACCAGATCGAAGAGGTCGGCATCAATGCCCTGCCGATCGTCGGCATGCTGATGTTCCTGGTCGGCGTCGTGCTTGCCTATCAGGGCTCCGACCAGCTCAAGAAATTCGGCCTCGACATCTTCACCGTCAACGCTCTTGGCATCGGCGTGTTGCGCGAGCTCGGCGTCCTCATCACCGCGATCATCATCGCCGGGCGCTCGGGTTCGGCGTTCACCGCCCAGATCGGCACCATGAAGGTGAACGAGGAAATCGACGCCATGCAGACCATGGGTCTCAACGTCGACGACGTTCTGATCCTGCCGCGCGTCACCGGCCTCGTCATCGCGCTGCCGTTCCTGACCTTCTATGCCGACATCGTGGCGCTGATCGGCGGGGCGATGATGTGCTATTTCGACATGGGCATCACCTTTCCGATGTTCGTGCGCCAGCTGCACCAGGCGGTGAATCTCGACACCTTCCTGGTCGGCATGATCAAGGCGCCGGTGTTCGCCTATGTCATCGGCATGGTCGGCTGCTTCGAGGGCCTCAACGTCGAGCGCAATGCCGCCTCGGTCGGCAAGCTGACGACGCGTTCGGTGGTGGAATCGGTGTTTCTCGTGATCGTGCTCGACGCTGGGTTCTCGGTCATGTTTTCCATTCTGGGCATATGACGATGGCACCCGAGAACATCATCAGCGTGCGCGGTCTCGTCACCAACCTCGGCGGCAAGCTGATCCACGACCATGTCGATCTCGACGTCCGTCGCGGCGAGGTGATCGCCATCGTCGGCGGCTCGGGTTCGGGCAAGTCGGTGCTGCTGCGCTCCATCGTCGGGCTGATGCGGCCGACGGCCGGCGCGATCCATGTCTTCGGCGAAGACGTGATGGCGCTCGACGACACCGCCATGCGGGCGCTGCAGCGGCGCTGGGGCGTTCTGTTCCAGGACGGGGCGCTGTTCTCCTCGCAGACGGTCGCCGAGAACATCCAGGTGCCGCTGCGCGAATTCACCGATGCGCCGCAGCAGCTGATGAACGAGATTGCCGCCATCAAGCTCGCGATGGTGGGGCTTGCCGAGGATGCGGCGCTGAAATTCCCCTCCGAACTCAGCGGCGGCATGCGCAAGCGCGCCAGTCTCGCCCGCGCCCTGGTGCTCGATCCCGACATCGTTTTTCTCGACGAACCGACCGCCGGGCTTGATCCGATCGCCGCCGCCGCCTTCGACCAATTGATCGCGTCGATGCAGAAAAGCCTCGGGCTCACCGTTTTCATGGTGACCCACGATCTCGACACCCTGCATGCCATCTGCGATCGCGTCGCCGTGCTGGTGGACAAAAAGCTGAAAGTGGGCACGATCGACGAGGTGCGGCGCGATCCCCATCCCTGGATTCAGGAATACTTCTCCGGACCGCGCGGGCGCGCGGCGATAAGGTGAGGCCATGGAAACGAAAGCCAATTACGTCGCGGTGGGCGCCTTCGTCCTCAGCTGCATCCTGGCGCTGGTGATCACGCTGTTGTGGCTGGCCGGGACCCAGTACAGCCACGAATACGAGTACTACCAAACCAATTTCCACGGCGCCGTCACCGGTCTCGGCAAGGGTACCGCGGTGCGCTACAACGGCATCGACGTCGGCCGCGTCGACAGTCTCGCTTTCGATCCCAACGATCCGCAAGTTGTGATCGCGACGCTGCAGATCCAGCCCGGCCTTGGCATCCGCAACGACTCGGTGTCGTCGATCGAGCCGCAGGGACTGACCGGCACGTCCTATGTCGAAATTTCCGGCGGCACCAAGGACGCGCCGCTGCTGACCGCCGCGCCGGGCCAGACCTATCCGGTGATCAAGACGGCGCCGTCGGCGCTGCAGCAATTGACCCGCGGCGCGCCCGAGCTGCTGGCCAAGCTCAATACCATCGCCGACCGGCTGACGACGCTCTTGTCGGACGAGAACCAGCGCCATTTGACGGCGACGCTCGCCAATCTCGATGCCACCACGACCGCGCTCGCCTCGCGTTCGGGCGAGATCGAGGCCTCGCTCGACAATCTGTCGGTGGCCTCGAAGGCGCTGCCCGGCACGATCGCGTCGGCCAACGAGAGCCTCGTGAAGGTCGGCAAGCTCGCCGACGACGCCGATGGTTTCGTGCGCGGCGACGGACTGGCGCAGCTCGCCGGCCTGATCGGCGACACGCGGCGCACCGTTTCCAATTTGAACCGCCTGACCGAACAACTCGACCGGCAGCCGACCAAGCTGATCTTCGGCGACCGGCGCAAGGGGTACGCACCGCCATGATGCTTTCTCGACGGGTTCTGTTCGCGAGCGCTTCGGCGCTGATCGTCGCCGGCTGTGCCGATGTGGTGGGGCCGCCGCCGGCGCCGAAGCTGTTCACGCTGGCGCCGCCGCTGCCGGGCGCGTTGCCGGGGGCGAAAGTCGGCTGGACGCTGGTGATCCAGGCGCCGGAAGCCGGCGCCGGTTTCGATTCCGAGCGCATCGCCATTACCCGGCCGCCGTCGGGGCTCGACTATTATGCCGATGCGGCGTGGGCGGATCGTTTGCCGGTGCTGGCCGAAGCGGCACTGGTCGAGGCGTTCGAAGGCTCGACGCGGATCGCCGCGGTGGCGCGCGACAGCGATGGGGCGCGGGCCGACTATTTTCTCATCACCGACGTGCGCGATTTCGACTGCCGCTACGACGCGGGCGAGGGCGCGCCGCTGGCGGTGGTGAAGCTCGGCGCCCGCGTCGTCAACGCGCGGACCCGCACGATCGCCGGCACCGCGGTGTTCACCAAAGAGGTGCGCGCCTCGGCCAATGCCGTGCCCGCGGGCGTCGCTGCGCTGTCGTCCGCCTACGGAGCGGTACTCGCCGACCTGGTGCCCTGGGTCCTCGATCGCGCCGCGCCGGCAGGCTGAACACTCTCCCGCGAGGGGAGATGTGGTTTTTTCCGCAAGGCCGCGACGCACCACGATGATAGTAAGCCCGCGCGGAGACGCGGAGACGCGGAGCGGGTGTATCAGACGTCCGCGCCGCGTCGCATCACCATGATGGCGGTCACGATGCGGCGCACCCTCTCCGCATGAACTCCCTTTCTCTGCCCCCGCGGGCACACCGCTCTCGTCGGCCGCACGTAGACCGTGGGGGAAGTCCACGCGTAGCGTGGGAAGGGGGCTCACGATGCGGCACACCCTCTCCGCGTGACTCCCCTTTCTGTTTACCAATTCTGTTCATCTCCCTGAAC
>NZ_JBWZET010000029.1:0-12347 GCF_056722145.1 Rhizomicrobium sp.
GCTGGCATCGCGCTTTCACGGCCGCGGCTACGCCACCGAGGCGGCGCTGGCGGCGCTGGCCTGGGCCGATGCCGAACTCGACCGCCCCGAGATGTTCTGTATCGTGGCGCCGGCCAACGCGGCGTCGATCCGCGTAGCGGAAAAGTGCGGATTCCGGACCAGTTATGAAACAATCTATGAGGATACGCCGATCCTGGTGATGAAACGGCCGCCGGGTGGCGCACCAGACTGATTGTTTGCACTCATAACGCGAAAAAATTCAGAATCACAGTATGGTGCGCCTCGGCAGCGGGGGATCAGGCATGGCCGAATTCAGCGGGCCGGTTTGGTGCGGGCGTTTTCCGGGCAGCAAATCAATCGAGGATCTCGAACCCGAATGGCGGGCGCGGGTGCGCGCGTTCATCTCGGCAGTGGAGCGCGGCGGCGCTCGCGTCGAGGTGCAGGCCACGTTGAGGCCGCACCAGCGCGCCTATCTGATGCACTGGTGCTGGATGATCATCAACCTGTCCCAGGCGCCCGGCGCCGTACCTGCGCTTGCCGGCCACGACATCGATTGGACTCACGGCGGCGATCTCCGCGCGGCGCGCGCGGCGGCCGAGGCAATGGTGGAGGCGTTCGCGTTGCAGGCCTTGCCGTCGCTGACCAGCCGCCACACGGTCGGCCGCGCTGTCGATCTCGCGATCACCTGGCAGGGCCGCCTCAGCGTGCGCGATTGCGACGGCGCCGTGCATTACATCATGATCGAGCCGTGCGACGGCACCAATCCCGAACTCGCCAAGATCGGGGCCAGTTTTGGCGTCTTCAAGCTCGCTGGCGACCGCTGGCACTGGAGCGACGACGGACATTAATATCTGCCGTTGTCCTCCGCGCGCATTCCGTGTGAGCGCCGCGAAGGATGCGACCGTTTGGCGGCGCCGCGGATTGTGATTTGCGCGGCGGTCTTGCGATCCTAACATCGCGCATCTTTCAGGGAGTCCCGCCATGTCGTCGTTGCGCCACGTCTCTGTCGCTTTTGCCGCGTTGCTGGCGCTTGGAGCGGCGCCGCTCAAATATCCGGCTCATCCGACCACCAGCCCCGACATCAAGGCGGTCGATATCGCGGCGCGCGACAAGGCCATTTCCGACGACGCCTTTGAGGGGCGCGGTCCCGGTACGGTGAACGGCGAGGCTTCGGCGCAGTGGATCGCCGACGAGCTGAAGCGGATCGGCATCAAGCCGGGCAATCACGGCAGCTATTTTCAGACGGTCGAAACTGCGGTGATCGCGCTCGATGCCGCCAAGTCGACGCTGTCGTTCGCGACGCGCGAGGGCGCGGTGACGCCGAGCTTTCCAGAGACCGTGACCTATTGGACCTCGCAGTACGGCTCGAACACGGTGGATGTGAAGGATTCGCCGCTGGTGTTCGTCGGCTATGGCGTGGTGGCGCCGGAATACGGCTGGAACGACTACGCCGGCGTCGACGTCAAGGGCAAGACGGTGGTGATCCTGATCAACGATCCCGGCAACGAGGATGCGTCGCCCGATCCGGCCTTCTTCAAGGGCAAGGCGATGACCTATTACGGCCGCTGGACCTACAAGTTCGAGGAAGCCGCGCGCCGGGGCGCTGCCGCCGCGATCATCGTGCATGAAACCGTGCCCGCCGCGTACGGCTGGAACGTGGTGCGCAATTCCAATTCCGGCAACAAGTACTGGCTGGAAGCCAAGGACAAGAACGCCAGCCGCGCCAAGATCGAAGGCTGGATCACCCTCGACACCGCGAAAACGCTGTTCCAGCGCGCCGGTCTCGATTACGTCGCGCTCAAGGCGGCGGCCAACAAGCACGGCTTCAAGGCGGTGGAAATGGCCGGCGAAACGCTCAGCGTCCACGCTGCGTCGAACATCAGCCACGTCAAGACGCGCAACGTGATCGGCGTGCTGCCGGGCAAGAGTCATCCGGGCGATGTCGTGATGTTCAGCGCCCATTGGGACCATCTCGGCATCAAGCCCGACGTCGCCGGTCCCGACAAGATTTACAACGGTGCCGTCGACAACGGCTATGGCGTGTCGATGATCCTCGAACTCGCCGAGGCCTTCGCCCACGACGCGCGGCCCGAGCGGTCGATTGCGTTTGCGTTCTGGACCCTGGAAGAGCAGGGGCTGTCGGGCTCGGAATATTTCGCCCGTCATCCGGTGTGGCCGCTCAAGAACATCGTCGGCGTCATCAACTGGGATGCCGGCATCGCCGGCGGCCGTGCCCGCGACATGGGGCTGACCGGCAATGGCGAGACCGAACTCGAAGACGTGCTCGCCGCCGCGCTGAAGACGCAGAACCGCGTCATCTCGCCCGATCCCGAGCCGGAAAAGGGCGGTTTCTTCCGCTCCGACCATTTCAGCCTGGCGCGCGCGGGCGTGCCGGCGATCACGCCGTCGAGCGGCGAGGATCTGGTCAACGGCGGCAAGGCGCGGGCCAAGGCGCTGCGCGACGACTATGTCATGCATCACTATCATCAGCCGTCGGATGAATTCGATCCGAGCTGGGATTTCTCCGGCCTGTCGGCCGACGTCGAAATCCTGCACACCGCGGGCGACATGCTGGCCAACTCCAACCTGTGGCCCAACTGGCACCCCGACAGCGAATTCCGCGCCGCGCGGGATAAGGTGCGCAAAGCGAAGTAACATCCTTCGCGACCTTCAGGGTGATGCATAGAAACCAGCGTCACCCAGAGGTGCCCGGCGCCGCGGCGTATCAGCGATGAAAACAATCCCTCACCAGCGCCGGGCCGCGAAGGGCGACGCGCCTACCGTCCCCCGACAAACGCCCAGCATTCCACTTCGCAGGCGGCGCCGAGCGCCAGGCCGTTGCAGCCCCAGGCCGAACGTGCCGGCAGGCGGTCGGGCTTGAAATAGGTGGCATAGACCGCGTTGAACGCCTCCCACGCACTCATGTCGGCGAGCATCACCTGGACCTTGAACACGTCGTCGAACGTCAGACCGTGCTTGGCCAGGGTGTGGGCGATGTTGCGCATGGTCTGGTGCGCTTCGGCGTCCAATCCGCCATCCACCAATGTCTTGGTGCCCGGCTGATTGCCGAGATGGCCCGAAAGGTACAGCACGTCGCCGACCCGCACGCTTTCCGAAAACGGCAGCCCGGCGGCAGCAAAGCGTTCCGAGCGGTGGTATTGCATCGGCGGGCTCCTTAGATGCGCGCGGCCAGCATGGCGACGCGTTCGGCGGTGCGTTCGATGTGGATCAGGCGCCGCGTCAGCGACACCATGGCGTTGTGGCCGCCGAGACTGGCACCGAGGCTGCGCCGCGACAGCCGGTCCCGCTTGGGCTCTTTGGCTTCGGTGGCCAGCAGCGTCGCTTCGATGTTGTCGCGCGCGGTGGCGAGCAGCTTCTCGGTGGCGTCGGGATCGAGCTCGTGCTTGCGGGTGCGGAACAGGACGCGCATCGAGGCAAGGTCCGATGCCAGCAGATAGTTCGCCGCAATCAGGTCGTTGAGGTTGGCCAGTTCCTTGCGGTCGATCTTGGGCTCGTCGGCGAGGCGGCGCACGGTGGTGGCGAGATTGGCGGCGACGTCGTGGGCACGCTTGCGGGCAAGGCGGAAATCGTGGTCGTTGCGGCGGCGCGCCAGCGACAGCGCGGCATAGTCGCGGTCGGCGGCGACCATGCGGGCAACCAGCTTGGGCACGTTTTTCCATTCCCAGGTCGGCAACAGATAGCTGAAGCCCCAGGCCAGCGCCGCGCCCGCGAAGGTATCGGCCAGCCGTTCCATCACCAGCACGGTTCCCGGTTCCACCGCCGGTCCGAAGAAGTGCAGCTGCAGCAGCGCCGTGATCGAGGCGCACAGGCCGGTGATGCGGAAATCGACGGTGGCGAAGGCGTGGGCGCCGCCGACCGTGAAAATCACCGGAATGAACAACAGATCGCGCGGCACGTAATGCACCAGAAGGGCCGCCACGACGCAGCCGGCGGCGGTGCCGATGATGCGGTCGTTGCGGCGCTGTTTGGTCACCGAATAGCTGGCGCGCATGATCAGCATGGTGGTGAGCAGCACCCAGCCGCCGTGCACGATGCCCGGCAACAGCAGCGTCAGCAGATAGCCGCTGACCATCGCGCCGGTCAGCCGGATCGTATAGCGCAGCACCGGCGACGACAGTTTCAATTGCGACAGCAGCATGCGCGGGTCCATGCGGTCGCGCTGGACGAAGGCTTCCAGATCGACATCGGGCAGGATGGCGCGGGCATCGGCGTCGGGGTCGGCGGCTTGCGCCAGACGCTCCAGGCGCGCGATGCCGAGGCCGATCTTGTGGCCGGTGGAGCGGAACGCCGAGGTCGCCAGGGTTTCGCGGCCCCAGCTCATCGCCGCTTTCTGTTCCACCTCGGCCTCCAGCGCCGCGATCGCGTCGGCATGGGGATTGAACCCGAACCGCATCCCCGGCGTCGTCAGCGCCAGCGCCAGTTCCTCGCAGTCGGCGGCAAAGGCTGTGATCAGCGCATTGATTCGCGCCAACAGGTCGGTTTCGCCGGAATTGCGTAAGGTCTCGATGTCGGCGTCGCTCGAAACGATGGTGTCGAAACAGTCGAGCAGGGCCAGCAGCGCCGCCATCCAGCGCCGCCGCGCCGCGGTCTTGCGCCCGAGGAAAATGAAATCCCGCGCCGCCTGAAGTTTTTCGATGAAGGCGGCATGCGCCTCTACCAGCGCCCGCAGCGAGGTGTCGGTCGGCGCCGCGGGGTCGTAGAGCGCCGCCTTGGCCGACAGATAGGCGCTGAAGGCGTGCACCGCCTCGCTGAGGAAGGTCCGCCGCCCCCGGCTGTCGAGCACCGCCGCCACGCCCAGCGCGAAAAGGCTGTAGCTGAGGCCGCCGGCCGCGAAGAAGGTGAGATAGCCCGACACCGGCAACAGCGCCGCCTGATTGGCTGCCAGCCCGAACAGCAGCGCCAGGATGGCGGCCACGCCGAGCCCGATCGCCCGCTGGCCATAGGCCGAGACCAGGCCCGACACGATGCTCATCGCCGCCACCAAGAATCCCATCAGGACGTGGTGGCCGTTGGCGGCCATGGTCAGGTAGGCGAGCAGGGTGGCGCCCACCACCGCCAGGGCGAACATGCGGACCTTGACCAGCAGCGGGCCCGGCCGGTCGACGATCGACGCGCACAGGGCGCCCGAGGCGGCCAGGATGGCATCGGTCCGCCCGAAGGCCAGGGCGAAGGCCCCGCCGACCACGGCCATGCCTAAGGAGACGAAGGCCCCGTTCTCGATATGCATGCGGAACAGGGTGAGTCCGAGCCGTCGCGGCACGGCGGCGAGGGGCGTGTGGAGGAGAGCCAGGAACGACATGGGTTTACCTGAGCCTGAGGACCACTTAAAAGCAACCTTACCAGGAAGAATGCCGTTCTCGTTCGCAATAATCCGGGCAAAATGCCGGGCGGTGAGGGTCGCGTGTTCAACAAGATTCTGATTGCGAACCGGGGCGAGATCGCCTGCCGAATCATTCGGACGGCCCGGCGGATGGGCATCGCCACCGTGGCGGTCTATTCCGACGCCGACCGCGGCGCGCTGCATGTCGGGCTGGCCGACGAGGCGGTGCGGATCGGCCCGGCGCCGGCGGCCGAATCCTACCTCAACACCCACGCGATTCTCGAAGCGGCACGCGCCACCGGGGCGGAGGCGATCCATCCCGGCTACGGTTTCCTGTCGGAGCGTCAGGCGTTTGCCGAGGCGGTCACGCGGGTGGCCGGGCTGGCCTTCATCGGCCCCTCGCCGGAGGCGATTGCCCGGCTGGGCGACAAGATCTGGTCGAAGAAGCTGGCCACCGCGGCGGGTGTACCGACCATCCCCGGCTATGTCGGCGAGGTGATCGACGCCGGCCACGCCGCCCGCATCGCCGCCGAGATCGGCTATCCGGTGATGGTGAAATCATCGGCCGGCGGCGGTGGCAAGGGCTTGCGCATCGTACGCGGCGAGAAAGATTTGCGTCAGGCGCTGCTGTCGTCGCACAACGAAGCGCGCTCCAGTTTCGGCGACGACCGCCTGTTCCTCGAGAAATACATCGCCCCCTTGCGCCACATCGAAGTGCAGGTGATGGGCGACAAGCACGGCCACGTCATCCACCTCGGCGAGCGCGAATGCTCGCTGCAACGCCGCTATCAGAAGGTGATGGAGGAAACCCCGTCGCCGTTCGTCGATCCGAAGATGCGCGCGGCGATGTGCGGTGCCGCCGTGGCGCTGGCCAAGGCCGCTGGCTATGACAACGCCGGCACGGTGGAATTCGCCGTCGACAACGACAAGAATTTCTTCTTCCTCGAGATGAACGCCCGTTTGCAGGTGGAGCATACCATTACCGAGGCGGTGACCGGGCTCGATCTGGTGGAGTTGATGATCCGCGCCGCCGCCGGTGAGGAACTGCCGCTCAGCCAGGGCGATGTGCGCTGGCAGGGCTGGGCGCTGGAAGCCCGCCTGTATGCCGAGGACCCGGCGCGCGGTTTCCTGCCGTCGTCGGGGCGGCTGGTGCGCTATCGCGCGCCGGACGAGGGCAAGATCGGCGCCGCCACTTTGCGCATCGACACCGGCGTGCATGAGGGCGACGACATCACCGTCTATTACGATCCGATGATCGCCAAGGTCACCACCCATGCCCCGACGCGGGTGGACGCGGTCAATGCGATGAGCGTGGCGCTCGACGAATTCGTCCTCGGCGGCATCAAGCACAACGTCGCGTTTCTCTCGGCACTGACCCACAACACCCGCTTCCGCGAGGGGCGGCTGTCGACCGGCTTCATTGCCGAGGAATATCCGCAGGGCTTCAAGGGCCGCGCTCTCGATGCGCCGGCCAAGCGGCGGTTCGTGGCGGCGGCGGTGGCCGGCAAACTCGCCCGCACCAAGCGCGCCAGCGGCATCACCGGCACGCTCAACGGTCCGTTCCACGGCTCGGAAACCTTCACGGTCGGGCTTGAGGCCGAGCAGTTCGCGGTCAGCGATGCGTTCCTCACCGGCGGCGAGTTGTTCTGCAAGATCGACGGCGCCGATTTCGCCGGCGGCATCAAGTGGCGCCCCGGTCAGCCGATGCTGCGCCTGCGCGACGAAGGCCAGGAATACGCCATCCAGCTCGTGCGCGTGCCGGGTGCCTATCGCCTCAGCCAGGGCGGCCATCAGGCGCTGGTGACGGTACGTTCGACGCGGGCGGCGGAACTGGCGAAATTCATGCCCAAGCGCGCCAAGGCGGACACCTCCAAGAAGCTGCTGTGCCCAATGCCCGGCTTGGTCGTGTCGATCGTCGTCGACCGCGGTCAGGCCGTGAAAGCCGGCGAGCCGCTCGCTGTTGTGGAAGCGATGAAGATGGAAAACGTGCTCCTCGCCGAGCGCGATGGCACCATCGCCGACATCAAGGCGCGCGCCGGCGACAATCTCGCGCTCAACGACGTGATTTTGGAATTCGCCTGAGACGTAAATGTTGCGCCATCGGGCCTCGCATGCGACCGTGCCGGCGGAAAGGACGCGTCATGGCTGACGAAGAAGACATCACATCGTTACGGTTGAGGATCGAGGGCCACGTCCAGGGCGTCGGCTTCCGCGCTTTTGCCGCCAACGAAGCGCGCAAGCTGCTGCTCGACGGCTGGGTCCGCAATCAGCTCGACGATACGGTGGAGATTCTGGTGTCCGGCCCGACCGTTCCGGTGGAAACCTTCGTCGGCATCTGCATGCGCGGACCGCCCTTCGGCAAGGTCACCAACGTCGAACTTCATCGCGCCGAAGCGCCGAAACAGCGCGGCTTCCACATCGCGTCGACCTACTGATGCTGCAATCTTTCGTCCTCGTGCTCGGCTTCCAGCTTATCGGGGAAGTCTTCGTCCGCGTCCTGCCGATCGGCATTCCCGGTCCGGTGATCGGCATGACTCTGCTCGCGCTCGGCTGCATCGCCGTTCCGCAATTGCGCCACGCCTGCGAAAAGGCATCGGCAGCGCTGCTCGGCAATCTGTCGCTGCTGTTCCTGCCGGCCGCGGTCGGCGTGGTGCAGTTCCTGCCGCTGATCCGCACCGAAGGCTTCGCCATCGGCGTCGCGATCCTGGTTTCGACCGTGCTGGCGATCGCGGTGACGGCGCTGACCTTCCGCTTCGTGGTGCATCACATGAAACTGGAAGACCGCGAATGACCGACGTCGCGCGCCTCTGGGTCTATCTGTCGGCGACGCCGCTGCTGTGGCTGTTCGCGACGCTCGCCGCCTATGTCATCGCCGACCGCGTTGCCGCCGCCACCGGCCGCCACCCACTCGCCAATCCGGTGCTGCTCGCCACCATTCCGCTGGCGGCGCTGTTGTGGTTCACCAAAACGCCGTACACGACCTATTTTTCCGGCGCCCAGTTCGTGCATTTCATGCTCGGCCCGGCAACCGTGGCGCTGGCGGTGCCGCTGGCCGCCGAGTTCAAGCGCGTGCGCCGCTTGGCCGTGCCGATCCTGGTGGCGCTGCTGGCCGGATCGCTGACCGCGATCATCAGTGCCGTCGCGATTGCGAAACTGCTGGGTGCGCCGCACGACGTGCTCGCCTCGCTGGCGCCGAAATCGGTGACCACGCCGATCGCCATGGGCATCGCCTCGCTGATCGGCGGCTTGCCGTCGCTGACAGCCACCATGGTGGTGGTCACCGGCATTCTCACCGGCGTGATTGCGCTGCCGATCACGCGGGCGTTGCGCGTCCACGACCACGCCGCCCACGGCTTTGCCTCGGGTCTGGCCGGTCACGGCATCGGCACCGCGCGCGCCTTCCACGACAGCCGCCTCGCCGGTACCTTCGCCGGCCTCGCCCTGGCCCTCAACGGCCTCCTCACCGCGATCCTCGCCCCGCTGGTGATGAAGCTGTTCTGATCACTCCGCCGCCAGTCGCATCGGGTCGAGATCGGCCGATTGCATCGCGTCGGTCGAGCGGTTGCGGAACAGCTCGCGGAAGGCCGAGATCAGGAAGGTGATGAGGCTGAGCAGCGTGATGCACTCGCCGGTGATCAGCAGCGGCGCGATGCTGGTGCTCTGCGTCAGCAGGAAGATCGCCAGCGACGGGATCAGGATCAGCACGCCGACGGTGGAAAGGGCCCAGTTGAGCCACGCCAGCCGCGGCGAATAGGTCTTGGCGGTGAGGGCATAGAAGCCGCCGTAGAGCGCCATCGTCACCCAGCCGACTAGGTTGAGATGGGCGTGGACCGGCATCAGGCGGAAGTCTTCGTGGGCGCCCATCCACATGCCGCCGATCATGCCGGTCAGCACGAACAATCCGCCGGTGACGAAAAATGCTGCAGAAACCCGTGGCATTCGACCCTCCAGAATGGAATTATTCCAAAAGGCGTATCCTGGATTGTCCTGCAGCGACAAGGCGTCAGGTAACCGGTCCGAAAACCTCCTCAAAGGCAGCCTTCAGGGCACCGTCGACGTCGGCCATGGTGACCGCGATGCCGAGATCGGCAAGGCTGGTGACGCCATGCCCACGGATGCCGCACGGTACGATACCGCCGAAATGAGAAAGATCGGGCGCCACGTTGAGGGCGACGCCATGAAACGTCACCCAGCGGCGCACCCGCACGCCGAGGGCGGCGATCTTGTCCTCCTGGGCGCCGCGCACCACCCAGATGCCAACCCGGCCGTCGCGCCGTTCCGCTTTGACGTCGAAGCGCCGCAGCGCCCGGATCAGCCATTCTTCGAGATTATGGACGAAGGCCCGCACGTCGCCGCCGCGGCTTTTCAGGTTCAGCATGACATAGCCGACGCGCTGGCCGGGGCCGTGATAGGTGAATTGGCCGCCGCGGCCGGTCTTATAAACGGGGAAGCGGGCGTCGAGCAGATCCTCGTCGCGGGCGCTGGTGCCGGCGGTGTAGATCGGCGGATGTTCGACCAGCCAGACCAGCTCCGGCGCCGTTCCGTCGGCGATGGCGGCGGCGCGGGCCTCCATGAACGCCACGGCTTCGGGGTAGGGGAGCAGACCCGGACGGATCGACCATTCGGGCGTCGTTAATGATTGGGAAAGCATGTCGGCCTGAGTATGTGCTTCGTTGCCCAGGGTACGGCCCATGCTGAACAATCTCCATAATGTCAAAGTCGAAATTTCGGTGGTGCTGGGTCGCTCGGTGATCCCGATGCATCAGCTTCTGCGGATGGGCCGCGGCGCGGTGATCGAACTGGATTCCTGCCAGGACGATCCGGTGCTGATCCTCGCCAACGACAAGCCGGTGGCGCGGGGCGAAATCGTCATCCAGGGCGACCGTATCGGCGTTTCGGTGCTGGAACTCCTGCGCGGCTACAATTAAACAAATCTCTACGCGATAACTAGTAATTACACACAAAGTTCTTGCATTTTAAGTTGAAGCCACCTACTTCGGTGTAGTTCACCTGAGGCTGGGCCTGTGCTTCCGATCGTTCTCACCTCCGAAAATGCGAAAATCGGCCTGATCGGCGCCGGCGAGGGGCTGGAACGCCGCCGCGCGTTACTGCTGGCCGCTGGAATATCGCCGATTTTCCTGGCTTCCGACGCCGATCTCAGCGGTTTGCGCGTGCTGTTCGTCGCCGGGTTGGCGATGGATGCGTCGGCCGAGGTGGCGGGGCGGGCGCGGGGCGCAGGTGTGCTCGTCAATGTCGAGGACATTCCCTCACTATGCGATTTCCACGTTCCGGCCATTCTGCGCCGGGGCGATCTGATGTTCAGCGTCTCCACCAGCGGCCGGGCGCCCGGTTTGGCGCGGCGGCTGCGCGAGTGGCTGGAAGAACGCTTCGGCCCCGAATGGGAAGAATGGTCAGCGCAATTGGGCGACCTTCGCGATCGGTTGCGCCGCGAGGGCGTTCCGGCCGCCGACATATCGGTTCGTACACGGACTACCATCGAAGAGAAGGGCTGGCTCGGTTGAGTGTGGTGACGGTCATCGAGGGTGCGCCACGTCAGGGCGAACGCCGCGAAAACATCGAGCCCGCAACGGCGGCGCGGCTGAAGCGCTTGCAGGGCGAGGCGGCGCAGCGCGATCCGCAGGGCATTGTGGCGCTGGCGCTGAGCGAATTCCCCGGCAAGGTGGCGCTGGTGTCGTCGTTCGGCTCGGAGTCGGCGGTGCTGTTGCACATGGCGGCGGCGATCGATCCCACTGCGCCCGTGCTGTTCCTCAATACCGGCAAACTGTTCGGCGAGACGCTGCGCTATCGCGACCGATTGCAGGACGTACTCGGCCTCGGCGATTTGCGCGCGGTGGCGCCGCATCCGGCCGATCGCGCCCGGCTCGATCCCGAGGGCACGCTGTGGTCGCAAAATCCTGACGCCTGCTGCCATTTCCGCAAGGTGGTGCCGCTGCGCCGGATGCTGGAAGGCTTAGACGCGTCCATTACCGGCCGCAAGCGCTTCCAGACCAGCGCCCGCAGCGAGATGGCGGCGGTAGAATTCTACGAAGGCCGCTTCCGCTTCAATCCGCTCGCCGGCTGGACGCAGGAGCAGCTCGAAGACTACCTCACTGCGCACCACCTGCCGCGTCATCCGCTGGTGGACGACGGCTATCCGTCGATCGGCTGCATGCCGTGTACCCGCCGCGTCAAGACCGGTGAAAGCTACCGCGACGGCCGCTGGTCCGGCTTCGAAAAAGACGAATGCGGCATCCACGTCGGCGTCGACGGTGAAGGCATTTAGAGCGGCGGACGCTCGGTCGGAATCGTCGTTCGGTGCTCGCTCTTTCCTCCCCCGCGGAGCACAAAATCGGACAAACGGCACGATGGAGACATAGCGGGGGAGGTGGCCGTCAGGCCGGAGGGGGCCGCGAAGGATGACTCTGAGGGCTTGCTTTCATATTAGAATATCCTAATATGACGGCCGCAAAGGAACACTCGCCGTGAACGTGGCCGATCCGAAACTGATGAAGGCGATGTCGCGCCGGGCCGACGAGGCGGCGGCGCTGATGCGCACCTTGTCGCACGCGGCCCGTTTGAAGGTGCTGTGCGAGCTGTCGGGCGGCGAAAAGAGCGCCGGCGATCTGGTGGCGGCGTCCGGACTCAGCCAGTCGGCGCTGTCGCAGCATCTGGCGCGGCTGCGCGAGGAGGGGGTGGTTTCGACCCGTCGCGAGGCTCAGACGATCTATTACAGCGTCGCCGATCCCAAGGTCCTGCGTGTCGTTCGGCTGCTTTACGAGCTTTATTGCGGCCGTTGACCCCCCGGCGCGGCGGTTTGCCGCCCGGCTAGGAGCCCGGAAGTCCCATTTGGCGAATTTCGGCAGGATTCCAAGCCCTTCACAAGCGCGTTGGGGTTTGCTAAACCCCGCGCCCTTGCGCTGCGGCCGTGGCGGAATGGTAGACGCACTAGCTTGAGGTGCTAGCGGGAGCAATCCTGTGGAAGTTCGAATCTTCTCGGCCGCACCAA
>NZ_JBWZET010000030.1:0-3049 GCF_056722145.1 Rhizomicrobium sp.
ACATAAACTGCACAGCGCCGGATTTGTCGTGCATGAAGTGCCCGTCAATGCGAAGTCCGTCAGTGACGGTACACGCCATCATATCTGGTTTGCGCGGAACGCATGAGCAGGCAGCACTCCAATCCCATATCTTACTGAACGAAGGGCAGTTCGGACCAATTCGCGTCCCGGAGGAGACTTACCGGACCGTCCGCACTGTCGGCCAGTCCAGCTTCCTTCACAAAACGCTATATGTCCGTGAGGGTGGCGGGGCCAGCGAGGAGCTTTTCAATCCAGCGCATCGCTGGCCCCGCCGACGCGCGACTTCGGGACATTTAACCCTGGACCCAGCGCCACGCGCTGGGCCCTCTCAACTCTGCAGACCGCATTTTGTTGCGATTCGCCTCAATCAGGCACTAAACGTAACAGAATCACGATATAGATGGTGCGTATATGATCTTTAATTTAGGTTATTCAATATTTTAACCTTTTGACGTGTAGTGTTAGGTAGGACGATCCGTTCTGATCGCGTTCGGGACGGATTTTCAGCTTTGCCGTACTGAAATTGGCAAGGATTCCGGATTTAAAGTCCAGCGTTTTCAACGACTAGACTCGGGTCCGGAACATGGCGCAGGCACAGCGCGAAAAGTTGCACGCGTTGCAGATGCTGCGCGGCGTGGCGGCGATCGTCGTCATGGTGTTTCACGTGTGCAACAATCGCACGATGGGCTTGGACCTGGCCCCGCCGGAGCGGCTCGCGCTGAAGCTCGCGGCGGATTGCGCGGTCGATGCGTTCTTCGTGCTGTCGGGGTTCATCATGGTCCACACCCAGGCGCGGTCGCAGCGCAGCGCGATCGCGTTCGCGCGCCAGCGCATCGAACGGATCGTGCCGCTGTACTGGTTGACGATCGTGCTGACGCTGGCGTTCGACTTGGCCGGTGAGCCGACGATCGGGCGGGCCGTCAGGCATTTCACGTTGACGGTGAACTTCGTCGGGGCGTCGGCGCTCTTCATCAGCCACGCCTTCGGCTACAGGTTTCCGACCGTCCTGCCGGGCTGGAGCCTGGAATACGAGATGCTGTTCTATGCGCTGTTCGCCGGCGCCATCGCGATCAGCCGGCGCCATACCGTGGCTTTGGTGATCGCGATGCTGGCGGCGTTGACGCTGGCGGGTGGGCTGCGGCCGCTGTGCCTGGAATTCGCCTGCGGGGCGGCGGTGGGGGCACTTTACCAGCGCGGCCGGCACCGGCCACTGGCGCGGCTGACGCTGGTGATCGCGCCGGCGGTGGCGGCGGCGGGGCTGTTGACGCAGGCCTATCTGGCCGTGAACGATAACGACTGGGCGCGGGTGGCGTTTTGCGGACTGCCGATGCTGGCGGTGTTCCTGGTGGCGCTGTGCACGTCGGCGGCGCGGCTGCCGGTGGCAGAGGCGCTGGGCGACTGCTCCTATGCGATCTACCTGACGCACTGCCTGTGGCTGGGCCTGTTCATGCGCTATCTGCTGCCGGTGATGCCGGCGTGGGGCGGGCGCGGGCTGGCGACGGCAACCGCGATCGGCTGCTGCCTGTCCGGCGGTGTGGCGATGCATTACCTGGTGGAGGCCAGGCTGGACCGGGGGTTGCGCGCGGTGCGCAAGCGTGCCGGTGACCGCGCGGTGGCGGGGACGGCCGCGGCGGTTTGATTTTCCAACGTTGAACGGAAAGTACGGCCGTTGCGCTTCGCTCGACTACGTCTCGACAGGCTCAGGGCGGACGGGTTTTGGGTTGGGGTGCGTATTCAGGCGCGGGCGGGGAGGCCGGCGGCTCTGAGGGCTTCGTGGGCTTCGGCGATGGTGTGCTTGCCGAAGTGGAAGATCGAGGCGGCGAGGACGGCGCTGGCGTGGCCGTGGGTGACGCCTGCCACCAGATGATCGAGATTGCCGACGCCGCCGCTGGCGATGACCGGCACGGGGACGGCATCGGCGACGGCGCGGGTGAGGTCGAGATCGTAGCCCGCCTGGGTGCCATCGCCGTCCATCGAGGTGACGAGCAATTCGCCGGCGCCGAGCTGGGCCAGCTTCACCGCGTGGGCGAGCGCGTCGATGCCGGTAGCCTTGCGGCCACCATGCGTGAAGATTTCCCATTTGCCGGGCGCGACCTTGCGGGCATCGACCGAGGCGACGATGCACTGGCTGCCCATCTTCTCGGCAATGTCGCGGACGACCTCGGGGCGCGAGACCGCTGCGGAGTTGACCGCAACCTTGTCGGCCCCCGCCAAGAGCAGCGCGCGCGCATCCTCGACCGAGCGGACGCCGCCGCCGACCGTCAACGGCATGAAGCAGACTTCGGCGGTGCGGCGGACGACATCGAGCAGGGTGCCGCGGCCTTCGTGGCTGGCGGAAATGTCGAGGAAGCACAATTCGTCGGCCCCGGCGGCGTCATAGGCGCGGGCCTGCTCGACCGGATCGCCGGCGTCCTTGAGATCGACGAAATTGACGCCCTTGACGACGCGGCCATCGCGGACGTCGAGGCAGGGGATGACGCGGACGCGGACGGTCATTCTATCGGTTCCTTGTGCCTTCGGCAGTGGAAGCAGGCAGATGATTCAAGGGGCCTCAGGCCCCTTGACCCCATACCGTCTTCCGACGCTGACCCCACCCTTTGGGCACAATGGGCTTTGGCCTGCGCCGCCGTGGACATTCCTGGGAGCGCGAGGGGGTAACCCCCTCGCATTTCCCTTTTCTTCAACCTCTATACCTTGTTGCCCATCTGGATGGCAGCGGCGAGATCGAGCCGGCCTTCGTAGAGCGCGCGGCCGGTGATGACGCCTTCGATGCCGTCAGCGGCGTGGAGCGACAACATGCGGATGTCGTCGAGGCCTTTGACGCCGCCGCTGGCGATGACCGGCAGATCGACGCGGCGGGCGAGTTCGACGGTGGCGTCGATGTTGACGCCCTTGAGCAGACCGTCGCGGCCGATGTCGGTGAACAGCAGGCTGGCGACACCGGCATCCTCGAAGCGGCGGGCGAGATCGACCACTTCGACGTTCGACACTTCGGCCCAGCCCTCGGTGGCGACCATGCCGTCGCGCG
>NZ_JBWZET010000031.1:0-27832 GCF_056722145.1 Rhizomicrobium sp.
GGGCTGAGCGCGCGCCGGCGCAGCGCCGTGATCTCGCTTTCGTCCAGCATCGCGCGCAGATCGTCGTCCGCCAGCGGCGCAATCTTGGCGACTTCGTGCGAGGTGCGGAATCCGTCGAAGAAATGCACGAACGGCACCCGCGCCTTCAGGCTGGCGGCTTGCGCGATGGCGGCGAAATCCTGCGCCTCCTGCACATTGGCCGAGGCGAGCATGGCGAATCCGGTCTGGCGCACCGCCATGACGTCGGAATGATCGCCGAAACTCGACAGCGCGTGGGTGGCGATGGTCCGCGCCGTCACATGCATCACGAACGGCGTCAGCTCGCCCGCGATCTTGTACATGTTGGGGATCATCAGCAGCAGGCCCTGCGACGCGGTGAAGGTCGTCGCCAGCGCGCCCGCCTGCAGCGCTCCGTGCACCGCGCCCGCCGCGCCGCCTTCGGACTGCATTTCCACCACGTCCGGCACCCGCCCCCACAGATTGGTGCGGCCCTCGCACATCCACTGATCGGCCAGCTCGCCCATGGTGGAAGACGGCGTGATCGGGTAGATCGCCGCCAGCTCGTTCATCCGGTAGGCGACCGAGGCGCAGGCCTCGTTGCCGTCAACGGTGATCATCTGGCTCATGGCGGCTCCGACGGGAAAAAGACCCTCCCGGTGTAGGCGCCGCGCGCCGCCGGGACAAAGCGACAAAAAGCGCGGCCGCAACCCGCCGCAATCCGGAAAACCCTTTCTTATTCAAGGGCTTTACCCAACGAGCGGGTTCTCGGGCCAATTGTGCTTGGGATAGCGCCCACGCATGTCGCGCCGGGCATCGGCCCAGGCGCCCTTCCAGAAACCGGCGATATCGGCGGTCAGCGCGATCGGCCGTCCCGCCGGAGAGAGCAGCGCCAGCCGGAGCGGCACCCGTCCACCGGCGAGTTTGGGCGTTTCGGCGAGGCCATAGAAATGCTGCGCCCGCGCGGCGGCAATTGGCACCGGCTCGGTGTAATCGACCGCCGCCCGCCGCCCGCCAGGTAGCGCCAGATGGGTCGGCAACTCCTTGTCGAGCCGGGATTTCAGCGTCCAATCGAGCCGCTCCAGCAGCAGCGCGCCAAGATCGAGGGAGGCGACCTCGCCCAGCCGCGTGCGGCCATAAAGATGTGGTCCCAGCCAGTCGCCGAGGCTCGCGATCAGGCTGGCATCGTCCGAGGCCGGCCACAGGTCGGGCTCGAGTCCATGCATCAGGGTCAGCCGCGCCTGCAGATTGCGGGCGCCGTCGGTCCACAGCAGGCGGGACGGATCGCTCTTCACCGCCTCCAGCAACGCCGCCGCCGCCTCGGCCGCATCCGGCGGGGCGATGCGCTCTTCCAGCACCAGCACGCCGAGGCATTTGCGCCGCCGCGCCGAGACGCTGCCGGTGACCGGATCGAGGCTGGTTTCCACCGTCTCGGTGATCCGCGCCGCCGGTATGTCGGCGAGATCGAGCGGCGCCGCCATCGTAATGCGCGGCGAGGTTTTTATCTCCAGCGCCGCCACCGCCAGAAGGCCCGCTTTGGCGAGCGGATCGGTCACGGCGAGCCGCGCCCCGCCACCGCCCGAAAGCCGGAAGCTGCCAGGCTCGCCGCGGCGCTGCGCGATCCGGTCGGGAAACGCCGCGGCGATGAGGGGTGCCGGATTGCCGCTCGCCGCCCGCGTCGCGCCGATCCCAAGCCGCGTGCGATATTGCTTGGCGGCTTGGCGGATGCCGTGGATTGCGTTGCGGTCGGCGCGCGACGGCGCCTCTTCGATCGCGTCGAGCCGCGCCAGGATATCGGCCGGCGTCTCGAGCCCCGACCCGAGCGGATCGCGCGCTTCCAGCAACGCCGCGATATCGCAGGCGCGCGCCGCCGCCGCGCCACCCTTCGCCGCCAGCATCATCGCCGACAATCGCGGATGCGCGCCCAGCATATTCATCCGCTTGCCGAGCGGCGTGATGCCGCCCGCGTCGAGCGCGCCGAGGTCCGTCAGCAGCGCCCGCGCCGTCGCGATGGCGCCGTCCGGCGGCGGATCGAGAAACGCGAGCTTGTCCGGCGGCGTCCCCCAGGCGGCGCATTCGAGCACCAGCCCGGAAAGCTCCGCATCGAGAATTTCCGGCCGGTCATAGGGGCGAAGGCCGCGCTGCAGCGCCGTGCTCCACAGCCGGATGGCGATACCCGGCGCCTCGCGGCCGGCGCGGCCCGCGCGCTGATCGGCCACCGCCCGACTGACGCGCTCGGTCGCGAGCCTGGTCAGCCCGCTGGCCGCATCGAAGCGCGGCGCGCGCCGGTAGCCGCCGTCGATCACGATCCGCACCCCCGGCACCGTCAGCGAGGTTTCGGCGATGGCGGTTGCCAGCACCACGCGCCGCCCCTCGGCCGGTCGAAGCGCCAGATCCTGCGCCGCCGGCGGCAGATCGCCATGCAACGGCAGCACCGTCGCCGCGATGCCGGCGAGCGCCGTTTCGGTACGGCGGATTTCGCCCATCCCCGGCAGGAAAGCGAGGATATCGCCCGACGCCTCAGCCAGCGCGGCGCGAATGGCGCGCGCCATCGCTTCGGGCAGATCGCGCAAATTTTGCAGATCGCGCGCCGCGTGACGCACTTCCACCGGATGCATCCGTCCCGCGCTTTCCACCACGGTCGCATTCATCATCGCCGACAGCCGCGCGCCATCGAGCGTTGCCGACATCGCCAGCAGCCGAAGATCGGGCCGCAGCATCGCCTGGGCATCGAGGCACAACGCCAGCGCCAGATCGGCATCGAGCGAGCGCTCGTGAATTTCATCGAGAATAACGGTGGCAACGCCGTCGAGACCCGGATCGCCGGCAAGGCGGCGGAGGAACAGGCCGGTCGTCACCACTTCAATGCGGGTCTTCGGCGATACTGCGCTTTCGAGCCGGGTGCGGAAGCCGACCGTCTGGCCCACGGTCTCGCCGATCAGACTGGCCATGCGGCTCGCCGCTGCCCGCGTCGCCAAGCGCCTGGGTTCGAGCATCACGATCCGCCCCGGATCGAGCAGCGCCAGCGGCACCACCGTCGTCTTGCCCGCCCCCGGCGGCGCCACCAGCACGACATTCCCGCGCAACGCCGCGATCAGGCGCGACAGACATTCTGTTATCGGCAGATCGGGAAGCGGCATGATCCAGTACTAGAACGCGCCTCCGCACCGCACAATCCCGCGCCCAGTACAGCCCCGCGGGCACCACGCTTACTGCCCCCGCAGGCACCACGCTCACTGCCCCCGCAGGCACCACCCTCACTGCCCCCGCGGGCGAAAATTTCCATCCGCTCGCACTCGGACCGTGGGGGAAGTGGCGCGCAGCGCCGAAGGGGGCTCGCCCTGCACAGCCGTCGCCTCAACGATCAGCTTGGCGCTCGCACGCGCAAAATCCGCCCCACCGCAACAGGCCATGCAGGGCCCCCTTCGTCATCCTTCGCCTTCGGCTTCGGATGCCACTTCCCCCACTTCGCGTTTCCGACGTGCGCCGCACGACGGAACCGCTCGCGGGGGCAGTAAACATGCCCGCTACTGCCCCCGCGGGCACCACACCTACTCCCCCGCGGGCACCGCGCTTACTGCCCCGGGTGGCACCGCGCTTACTGCCCCCGCGGGCGCAAGTTTCCATCCGCTCGCACTCGGACCGTGGGGGAAGTGGCGCGCAGCGCCAAAGGGGGCTCGCTCGGCACAGCTGCCCAGCGCCGGACCTTCACCGCTCCATCGCCAACGGCTCCGTCCCCTTATCCAGCAGCGCCAGACATTTTGAGCAGGCGATAGTTGATCGCAACCGCCTCTCACTCCGAGCAGTGTCAGGTTTGCCGCATCCCCCTTGACTGTTCGTTGTGTGTTCCCCACAATTGTTGCCTGTTTGGCACAGGAGGCACATCGGCAAAACCAGCGGCTGGGGATTTCTCGCGAAAATCCTGATCCGCGAGCGCAACACATAGCTGATCCGGGCGCGTGAAAGCCGCTCGGACGGGACTGGCGCCCTACCGGCGTGTCCCGCCTCGTGCGGATCAGAGATGGCAGACTGTGACCGTGCATTCGCCGCTTGAGTGCGGTGCTCGCCGGCGCCCTAACCATCGGGGGAAACCCCACACGAAGCGGAGCGGCGTCTCCGCTTTCGTCGCATTAAGAAGGCCGGCGATTGACAGCTCTGCCGGCAATAAAATACCACCGGATGGAAACGCTTCCAAAGCACCTTCTTAAAGAGGCCTCATGCCGCTTCGAACACCCGCCGCCCTCGTCTTGAGCACCTTGCTGCTGGCAGCGCCCGCTGCTGCCGCCCATGCCTGGGACAACACCACGCTCAGCCCCGATGCGCGCGCCAAGCTGGCCCTCAAGGCGATGACCGAGGACGAGAAGCTCACGCTGGTGTTCGGTTATTTCGGCTCGATGATGCCGGACAAGAACTTCACGCCGCCGTCCGCGGCCCGCATGGGTTCGGCCGGATACGTGCCCGGCATTGCGCGCCTCGGCATCCCGGCGCAGTGGATCAGCGATGCCGGCCTCGGCGTCGCCACCCAGCGCGAATCCGCCGACAGCTATCGCGGGCGTACCGCCCTTCCCGCCGGCATCGCCCTGGCCGCGACCTTCAATCCCGATATCGCGCGGACGGGTGGCGCCATGATCGGCGGCGAAGCGCGCGCTACGGGCTTCAACGTGCTGCTCGGTGGCGGCGTCGATCTGCTGCGCGAGCCCCGCACCGGGCGCAATTTCGAATATGCCGGCGAGGACCCGCTGCTGGCCGGCGTGATGGTTGGCGCTACCGTGCAGGGCATCCAGAGCCAGGGCGTGATTTCCACGGTCAAGCATTTCGCGCTCAACGATCAGGAGACCGGCCGCCATGCCTATTCGGTCGAGATCGATCACGGCGCGGCGCGGATGTCGGATTTCCTCGCCTTCGAATTCGCCCTCGAACGCGGCAAGCCCGGTTCGGTGATGTGCTCCTACAACAAGGTGGATGGCGTCTATGCCTGCGAAAGCGCGTATCTGCTCAATCAGGTGCTGAAGCGCGACTTCGCATATCCGGGTTACGTGATGAGCGACTGGGGCGCGGTCTATTCCACCGAGCGTGCCGCCAATGCCGGGCTGGACCAGCAATCCGGGAGCATATTCGATGCCCAGCCGTGGTTCGGCAAACCGCTGAAGGCGGCAATCAGCCGGCACAAGGTCAACCAGGCCCGGCTCGACGACATGGTGCGGCGCATCCTGCGGTCGATGTTCGACGTCGGGGTCTATGACCGGCCGATCACCGACGCGCGGATCGATCTCGACGCCAACCGCAAAGTCGCCCAGGCCGCCGCCGAAGAAGCCATTGTGCTGCTCAAGAACCGCGGCAACGTGCTGCCGATCGCGCGCACGGCCAAGCGGATTTTGATCATCGGCGGTCATGCCGATCGCGGCGTGATCTCGGGCGGCGGCTCGTCCACCGTGTTCCCGGCCGGCGGCAATGCCGTGCCTGGGCTCGGCCCGAACGGGTTTCCCGGTCCGATCGTGTACCTGCCCTCGTCGCCGATGGCGGCGCTGATGGCGGCCTTGCCGCAGACGCCGTTCAAGTATCTTGATGGCTCCGATCCGGCTGCCGCGGCCCGGGAAGCGGCCAGGAGCGACGTGGTGCTGGTGTTTGCGACCCAGTGGTCGGCGGAAGACATCGACCACGGCATGAATCTCGACGGTGATCAGGACACCCTCATCCGCACCGTCGCCGCCGCCAATCCGAACACGATCGTGGTGGTGGAAAGCGGCAATCCGGTGCTGATGCCGTGGGCCGATCAGGTCGCGGGCATCGTCGAAGCATGGTTCCCCGGTTCCGGCGGTGGCGAGGCCATCGCGCGCGTGCTGCTCGGCGACGTCGATGCCGCGGGACGGCTGCCGGCGACCTTCCCGGCAAGTGTCGATCAATTGCCGCAGCCCAAGCTGCCCGGTTCCGATCTTCCCGGCGGCACGTCGTTCGTGGTGCGATATCGCGAAGGCGCGGCGGTCGGCTACAAATGGTTCGACAAGCAGAACTTGAAGCCGCTGTTCGCCTTCGGTTACGGCCTGTCCTACACCAGCTTCGCCTATAGCAATCTGCAAGCCGATGTCGTCAACGGCAAGCTGGTGGCGCGCTTCACGGTGACGAATACCGGCGCGCGCGCCGGCAAGGATACGCCGCAGCTCTACGTCTCGCCCAAGGCCGGCGGCTGGGAAGCACCCAAACGCCTCGCCGGCTGGTCGAAGGTCAGCTTGCAGCCGGGCGCATCCACCACCGTCTCACTGACCGTCGATCCGCGCCTGTTGTCGATCCACGACGGCACCGCGTGGAAGCTGTCCGATGGTCCGTTCGTGGTCTCGCTGGGAGCCTCGTCGGCCGACTTGAAGGCTAGTGTCGCGGTGAGCGGGGCGCTTTCGCACTAGGTTTGAGCCGCGCGACCGAGCCTCGCCAGATCACTTGCGGGGGAAGGTCGCGCGCCACCGCAACGCCATCGCCGTAGCACAGATTGAGCAGGTGCCCGAGCGCGTTGTGGACGATCTCTTGCCACGGGATCAATACCGTCGTCAGCGCCGGCACCGTGAACGCGGCCAGATCGATGCCGTCGTAGCCCATCACCGACAGGTCGTGCGGCACCGAGACGCCCATCTGCTGCAGACACGCCAGCGCCCCCATGGCGGATTCGTCGTTGGCGCAGAACAGCGCGGTATAATCGCGCCCGCGTTCGAGCAATGTCTTGACGCCGTTGGCACCGGCCGTCGGCGAGAAGTCGCCGTGGACCCGCGGAATGGCACCGACGTCGATGCCATGCGCCGCCAGGGCATCATAAAAGCCTTTCATGCGGGCGACGTTGTCGGGCGAGGTCTCAGGCCCTTCGATCACGGCGATGTCGCGATGACCCGCCTCGTAAAGCGTTTCGGCAGCCAGCGCGCCGGCCGATTTGTGATCGGGACAGAAACAGTGATGCTGGAACCCGGCCATGGTGCGGTTGAGCACGACGGACTTGGGCTGCAGCGCCAGCAGTTTTTCGAAATCCTTGGGCTTGAGGCGCGTACCCATCACCATCAGTCCGTCGCAGCCGCGGTCGGTGAGGAACTCGGCGCCGCTCAATGCATCCTGTCGCTCGCTTTCCATCGTCTGGCCGAAATCGACCACCATGTGGCGGCCGGTGGCCCTCAGCGCCGTGTAGATGGCGTGCAGCAGAGGCGTGTAAAACGAGCCCTGAATCAGCGGCACGAACACGCCGATGGTCTGCGACTGGCCTTTTTGCAGCACGCGGGCGGCGTGGCTGGGGCGGAAATTCAGTTCGTCGACCGCCTTCTGGACGCGCGCTGCCGCTTTGGCCGAGATCGGCCCGTTACCGGCAATGGCGCGTGACGCCGTGCCGATGCCCACACCTGCCCGCTTTGCGACATCCTTGATGGTCGCCATTCCGGTCCGCCTTTCCGCGCCCGCGTAAAAACAAGCGGACTTCTAACGCGCTTCGGCGGCGACCCCAACCGTTATATATGCGAAGGGACGGCCCCCCGACCGCACCACAGATGAACGGAATCGATCGGCAGCAAGTTCGGAACCACAGCGCCGCGTGCGGCGTTTGTCCAACGCAGTCCGGACTCGCGCCCATGTTCCCCGAAACCTCTTCCAAGCCGGAAATCCACCGTGTCGTTGCGCCGGGTTTCGCCCACTCGACGGCGCGTATCGCCGGACATCCGATCCACCCGATGCTGGTGCCGTTTCCGATCGTGTGCTTCGTCTTCACGCTGGTGACCGACATCGTCTACGTCGCCACTGGCCAGCCGACGTGGTCGACAATGTCGTCGTGGCTGCTGACGGCAGGACTGATCCTGTCGATCTTCGTGGTGATCGCGGGCGTTATCGACTTTTTCGGCGACCGCCGCATCCGCGCGCTGCGCCACGCCTGGATTCACGGCATCGGCAACGCCATCGCGCTGGTCCTGTCGATCTGGAACGCCTTCGTTCACTCGCGTGACGGCTACACCGCGGTATGGCCGACCGGGTTGATACTGTCGGCGCTGGTGGTCGCGATCCTTCTTATCACCGGCTGGAACGGCTGGGCGATGGTCTATCGCCACGGCGTCGCGATCGCACCGAAGGACCTGCCATGAAGGGCGCGATGCTGTTGAGCGTGGCTGCGCTGTTGCTGGCTTCCTGCGGGCCGGAACCGATCAATCCAAAACGCCAGATCGGACCCCATCCCGATCTGCCGCCGCTGCATCAATACCTGATGCCGCCGATGAAGGTTGCTGCACGCGCTCCTTGGGGCGACGGCAAGCCGGACGTTGCGGCGGGATTGAAGGTCGAAGCACTGGGCAAGGATTTCGCCAACCCGCGCTCGCTCTATGTGCTGCCCAACGGCGACGTGCTGGTGGTGGAGTCCGATGGGCCGAAGGAGCCGATCACCCGGCCGAAGCAACTGGTGATGAACTGGGTGGAAGCGCGCGCCCACTCCGCCAATAAGGCGGGCAACCGCATTCTTTTACTGCGCGACACCAACGGCGACGGCAAGCCCGACCTCAGGACGGTCTTCATCGATCACCTGTTCCACCCGTTCGGCGTCGTGCTGGTTGGCAACGATCTGTACGTGGCAAATACCGATGCGGTGATGCGCTTTCCCTATCAGACCGGCGAAACCCATATTGCCGCTCCCGGCGTCAAGCTGACCGATCTGCCGGGCGGGCCGATCGACCATCACTGGACCAAATCGCTGACCGCCAGCCCCGACGGCAGCAAGCTTTATGCCGGCGTCGGTTCGAATTCCAACATCACCGAGAACGGGCTGCAGGCCGAATACGAGCGCGCCGCGATCTGGGAAATCGACCGGGCCAGCGGCGCGCACCGGCTTTATGCCACCGGCACCCGCAATCCCAACGGGCTGCAATTCGAGCCGACCACGCATGTTCTGTGGGCGGTGGTCAACGAGCGCGATGAACTCGGTCCCGATCTGGTGCCGGATTATTTCACCTCGATCAAGGACGGCGGCTTCTATGGCTGGCCGTGGAGCTATTGGGGCGGGCATGTCGACCCGCGCGTTCACCCCCAGCGCCCCGACATGGTGGCGAAGGCGACCGTGCCCGATTACGGACTGTCGTCGCATGTCGCGCCACTCGGCATGGTGTTCAATACCGGCACCGGTTTGCCGCCCCGCTATCGCGGCGGCGCCTTCATCGGCGAACACGGCAGCTGGGACCGCGCCCCCTACAACGGTTACAAGGTCGTGTTCGTGCCCTTCGCCAACGGGCGGCCAAACGGAACGGCGGAAGACGTCGTCACCGGCTTTTTGCGCGGCAACACGGTCTATGGCCGGCCGGTCGGGCTGGCGATCGACAAAACCGGCGCGCTTCTTATCGCCGACGATCTCGGCGGCGCGGTATGGCGGGTCAGTGGGCGGTAAAATCCGGCTTCTGGGCGGCGACGTAGGTTTCCCATTCGGTGCGGCTGTGGAAATCGAGGCCTTTGTCCCAGCAGCCGCCGCTGTAATAGACGAACGGCTTTCCCGGCATGACTTTCACCAGCACCAGGAAATTATCCGCGTCCTGAACAAACCCGACCACCGCGGCGGGATCGACCATCAGCGCCAGCCCCATGCTGCCATTTTGGGGATCGGCCTTCTCCCACACCGTCAGCCTGCCCGTCGCCGCATCCCATTTGAAATCGGCGGTGGCGTCTGAAGTGGCGTGCTTGTTGATGCCGATGCCGACCGTCAACGGCGATGCATCCTCGGACGACAGCGTCGACACCTGACGGGTGAAATTGGTGCCGAGCGGCAGCGCCAGTTCGCGATGCTCCCACACCTTGCGCACGACATCGACCGGCCACGGCGCATAATCGAGGCTGAAGCGCGCCACCTTGGGGCCGGGATCGAGAATCTTGTAGGTCTTGTAGTTGCGCGACACCCACAGCTTGTTGTCGAACCAGATGCCGAGCCCGCCATCGCCACGCGCGGTGCCGACATTGTAGTAATCGAGCCCCTCGCCGTGGAATTCGTGCTGGTCGCCGCTGGCAAGCTGGCGCTCCATATACGGATAGCGCACGTTCTTGCCCCAGATGTCGATGCCGGAGCCGGACGGCGGCTCATGCGCCTGCAGCGCCGGGCCGTAGAGCCGATGCGCGACGCGGTCGTTCTCCCACAGGATGTCGTCGTAGCGGTAGGGCGCGTAAACCACGATCGCCGCCGGTTTATCGTGCCCGGCGGCGGGCGGCGGCAGTGCGCCATGGCTGGCCGGCAGCACAACCGGCGCGGCGAACGAGGGGGCAAAGCTCAGCGCCAACAGGAGCGCAAGACGTGTGGGGATCATGGCGGGTTCCGCATCCGAGTCGAAGCGGACGCGATGATACCCCCACACGCCATTTCAAACGATGGCTAGGTCTTGGCGGTTTTGCCGGCGCCCGGCCCGGCCCCGAGATCGGCTCCGGTTATGACATCGCCATCGGTTTCGGACCTAGTGCGCTCGGAAAGCGCCTCCAGCAGATCCTCGTCACTGGCATCGAGATCGACCGAAGCGGAGCCGTCGCCGCCATCCACTGCGAGCTGCTCTTCAAGGTCGTCGATGCGTTCCCACTGCGCGCCGGAATTCCACGGCCCGTCGACGTCGCCGCCGTTCCCCTGCGAGAGGTTGTAGTACTTGTTTGTGAACTTGGGATCGCCCGGCAGCTTGCCCGGGGGAAAATTCGGCTCAATGGCGTAAAGCGCCTTCTCGAACGACTTCTGATGCGCCACTTCGCGGGTCATCAGGAAGGTCAGCGCGTCCTTGATGCCGGGATCGTCGGTGACATTGATCAGCCGCTCGTAGATGATCTTGGCGCGCGCTTCGGCGGCAATGTTCGAGCGCAGATCGCAGGTTGGATCGCCGATCGAGTCGATATAGGCCGAGGTCCACGGCACGGTGCCGGAATGGGTCAGCGCCGGCCCGCCGCCATAAAGCAGCGAAGTGGTGTGGCTGTCGTTGCCCTGCCCTAGCGCCATGTACAGCTCGGCCTCGTCCATCGCGCCTTCCGACAGCTCAGCCTTCACGCCTTTGTTCAGCATGGCGACGATGCTGCCGATGACCTCGAGGTGCGACAGCTCCTCGGTGGCGATGTCAATCAGCATGTCCTTGCGGCCGGGATCGTCCTCAGCCAGGTGCTGGGTGAAATAGCGCATCGCCGCGGCCAGCTCGCCCTGCGGGCCGCCGAACTGCTCCAGCATCAGGTTGGCGAGCGCCGGATTGGTTTCGCCGACGCGCACCGTATACATGAGTTTCTTGTTGTGCATGAACACGAGTGTAGTGCCTTTCGTGAGGGTTGCCGGCCGGTGGCGTGCACCGGTCCATTTCCCAACGCTCCGCACGCCCGCCTGTTTCCTCACTGCGGAAGGCATCTCCTGCAAACATTTGTTGCGCCTCCGGGCTTGGCGTCGCCATTGGTTTGCGACGTACGCGGACTGGTCGTCGCGAGTGCCAAAGGCGCCACCAGCACGTATAAGTTGTTCAGCGCCACCGGCGGCTAGTGCGGCGCAACGGCTCTCACGGCGGCGGGCAAAAAGGCGGTATTGTTCCCTGCTTATTCGGGGAGGATGCCGCATGTCGTTGCGCGCAACGTTGGCAGCAATCGTTTTGTTGGCGGGGTCGGCGACAGCCGGCGATCTCTATCCCTTCCCGATGCCGTGGAACGACACCGGCAGCGGCGGCATCACCGATCTGTCGACTTGGAACGACAAGCCCGCCGGCACCAAAGGCTTCGTCACCGTCGCCAACGGCCATCTGGCGGCCGGCGGCGAGCGCCTGCGCCTGCTCGGCGTCAACATCACCTTCGGGTCGAATGCGCCGAGCCACGCCGATGCCGACATCGCGGCGCGTCGGCTCGCCCGCTTCGGCGTCAATATCGTCCGCCTGCACCATATGGACACCACCGACGCGCCGATCGGCATCTTGCAGCACGACCGCCTCACCCTCGATCCGGACTATCTCGACCGTCTCGACTATTTCGTCGCCGCGCTGAAGCGCCAGGGCATCTATTGCGACCTCAACCTGCATGTCGGGCGCGCTTATCCCGGCGTCGGCGAGGCGTGGCCGGGCGGCGACAGCTATTTCAAGGGCGTCGACAATTTCTACGCCCCGATGATCGCGCTGCAGAAGAATTATGCGCGCGATCTGCTCAATCACCGCAATCCCTACACCGGCAACCGCTACGCCGAAGAGCCGGCCATCGCCATCGTCGAAATCAACAACGAGAACGGCCTGATCTGGGAGTGGCACGCCGGCCATCTCGACGCCATGGGCGAACCGTTCCGCAGCGACCTCACCCGCCAATGGCAGGCATGGCTGAAGGCGCGCTACAGCAACGACGCCGCGCTGAAAGCCGCGTGGGGCGCGCGCGAAGAGCCGCTCGGGACCGAGATGTTCACCACCGGCTGGGACCTGCAGACCATGACGACCGCGAAAGCGAACCTTGGCCTGACACCGTCCGGCCTGAAGCTCGACGTGACCGAAAAAGGCCAGGAAAATTGGCACGTCCAGCTCCATCAGAACAAGCTCGCGTTCACTGCCGAGCGCCCCTACACGCTGACCCTCAAGCTCCGCGCCGATCATCCGATGACCGTTGCGGTGATGGCGATGCAAAGCCATGAACCGTGGAAATGGCTGTGGCAGGACCAGATCAAGGTCGGCACCGCGTGGAAGACGGTCAGCTTCACCTTCGCGCCCAGTTCCGGCGACATCGATGCGCGCCTGACCCTTTCCGGCCTTGGCTTCGAGACCGGGCGGCTTGAGATCGCCGAAGCCAGCCTGAAGCCGGGCGGCACGGCAGGACTGAAGCCCGGCGAAAGCCTGGAGCGCGGTACTGTCGCGATCACCGACTTTTCCACCCGCTTCAACCGCACGCCGGCGGCGCAGCGCGATTGGTTGAGCTTCATGTGGGATGTCGAAAGCCGCTACTGGCGCGACATGGAGCAGTACCTGAAGACCGATCTCGGCGTCCGCCCGCTGATCGTCGGCACCCAGATCAATTTCAGCCCGGCCCCGATCCAGGGCGCGCTCGACGTGGTCGATGGCCACGCCTATTGGCAGCACCCGCAATTCCCCGGCCGCTCCTGGGATGCGGACAACTGGCTGATCAAGAACGTGCCGATGGCCGGCATCGACGGCGGCGGGACCATCGGCGAACTGGCGCTGCGCCGCGTTCCGGGCAAGCCCTTCATCGTCACAGAATACAACACGCCCGCCCCCAACGACTATCAGGCCGAGACCTTGCCGCTGATCGGGGCCTATGGCGCTATGCAGGATTGGGACGCCATCTTCCTGTTCGCGTTCGGCGGCTGGGATTCCAACTGGCACACCGATTTCATCGACGGCTTTTTCGACAGCCGCTCCAATCCGGTGAAAATGGCGAGCATGATCGCGACCGCGGCGATGCTGCGGCGGGGCGATGTAGCGGCGGCCCCGGCGACAACCGCGGCGATGCCCGACCGCGACACCTGGATCGAAACCATGCGCCAAGTCTCGCACATTCCCGGCGGCGACGATTTCGGCGCCTCGAGGGACACCGCACTGGCGCGTTCGGTGGCGGCCAGCGGAGCGAACGGTGCAACACCGGCGCTGCCGGTCCGCAGCGAAACCGGCGAACTCGCCTGGGGCCTCGACGGCATCGGCGGCAAGACGGTGGTGGTCGACACCAAGCGCAGCAAGGCGCTGATTGGCACCCGCCTCGGCCACAGCTACGACGCGCATGGCGTCGGGCTCGAACTGACCGAAGCGCGCCACGACTGGGGCGTGGTCACCGCGACGGTCCTTCAGGGTACGGACTTTTCCTCGCCCGGGCGTATCCTGGTGATGACCCTCGGCCAGGAGGAAAACACCGACCAGCAATGGAACGAGCACAAAACCTCGCTCGGCAAGAACTGGGGCCACGCCCCGGTGCTGGTGGAAGGGCTCGGCGCCCGCATCACCCTGCCGGTTCCGGCGGCGCGCGTGACCGCCTGGGCGCTCGACGAACGCGGCAACCGCAAGGCGCCGGTGGTCGTCAGCGGCACAACCCGCGCGGTGATCGAGCTTTCCGAAGGCTATCGCACGCCGTGGTACGAAATCGAGATCAAGTGAGGGAACGCGACACCTTAATCCGCATCCGCCGCTTGACGAATTTGTCTTGCGCAACGATCGGCACACGCGCCACGACCGGCTTCGCCTCGCCGAGCGGGATGGCGATGAAGAAGCGCGGTCGCGCGCAGTGGGTCGACAGCATCGGCAGGCCGCTCGCATCGGCAACAATACCGTCGAGCAACCCACCGCGTGATGCCGGCCGAAGGCGTTCCGCGACACGGTGTTCGCGGCATGCATTCAGGCCGGGGCCGGTTCCGTCCATCAGATCTTCAAAATCTTGGCGCGCTGGCGCACGTCGGCAAGGCTGAGATCCTTCTTGCGCACGACGTAACAGCAGAACGCATTGACGCTCATCGGCGTCATTGACGGCATCATGCCCGACGAGCCGATCTCGGGACCGCCTGGCCCGGACGGCGCCATCGATGCCATGCCGCCCACGTCCGGCTGTCCCCAGAACGTCGTGGCGTCGGCATTGCCGCGGCCGAGGAAGACGTCGTCGAGCGCGCGCGACGGACGGCCCGGCAAGTCAAGGTCGCCCATCACATAGTTGGACGGCTTTTCTTCCTTTTGGCGCCAGCCGCTGCCCTCGATCTTCACCAGCCGGTCGGGCGCGAAGGCGAGCGTCAGCAGCAGGTACCGCATCGCGCCGGTGGCATGATAGACGGCGCGGGTCTGGGCGATGTCGTTGATCGACGCCGAACCGAAACCGAAAGTGAGCCAGTAGCCCGGCCCTTCCCACAGGGTCAGGAACGCGTTCTTGTTGCAGGGAACTTTGACACCGTCGTTGAAATCGAGATAGGGCGGCTTGCCCTTCACCACCGTCGCATGGGGCAGATCTTCATCGCCCTCGGCCCGGGCTGCACCGATCACCACAAACGCGCCCAGCATGGACGCCATTATCGTACGTCTAGTCTGCATTGGCCAATTCCTCATCACTTGCGCGCCGCCGGGCACGCAAGGGTTCTTTCGATGAAAATGCGGGAGGCCGCCCTTTGGCGGCACGGGCCTGCGCTTTCGCAGGGTTCGCAAAGGGACGGCAACCACAACATCCTGCCGACGACCTTGCCGGAAATCATCGGGGCGGCACCGACTGCCGCCCCGACTTATGCCAGCCTGTTTTCCGCGAGCAAGCCGCGGACAGGGATCAGAAGCGATACTTGGCGTCGAGAGCCAGTTCGCCAGAAGTCTGGAACAGCGAAGCGCGACCGGTTACGCGACCCGAAATTTCCAGGTTGTCGGTGATCTTGCGAGCAACATCGAGACCGACGATCGCAGTGTTCTCGGAGTCGCCGCGCCAGTAGGAGCTCCACGGCAGGCCGTCGGTCGTCGGGAACGTGCCCGTGACCTTCTCACCCAGAGCCGAGAAGTCGTGCTCGATGGCAACCGTGAGGAACACCTTGTTCTTGCTGTCCGGATTCGACCGCAACGGATCGACACGCAGGCCGACATCACCGACGAAGTAGTTGCCGTTGATGGCGTTGTACCGCAGGTTCAACAGCTGAACGCCCGACTCCACCGACTGATCAAGATGCTGGTGGGAGACAATGCCGCGCATGTAAGGCGTGATCAGGCCGCGGAACATCGGCAGGCTCACCTGCATCGAACCACCAAAGGCGTAACCCTTCGGGCTGGTCGCGGCGACGCCGCTGGTCCCGAAATCACGCGCGGAGTCGGCGGCATACGCGTCGTAGTAGACCGCGCCGTCGAGGCGGAAGTACTGAACGTTGGTACCGCCATAGACCGCGATGTGCCCGGTGTCGACCGTGGCCGTGCTGGTGCCCTTGGCCTTGAGGTCGCCAGCCGAGTACGACGCAGCGATACCGAGAACGTGGTTCGCTTCGTCACGATATTCGGCGCCGATCGTCACGCCTTCCGTCGTCGAGTGATAACCGACGGCGTTGCGCGAGACGCTGGAATGCTGACCGAAGCCCTCGATCCAGACGTACTTGTTGCGGCCGATTTGCTGGCCGTTACGCGGCGAATCCTGCGCGATTTGGTCGTACAACGAACCGATGAAGTAGGTGTCGTTGAGGCGGTTGTCGTCCACCAGATGCCCGACGACGATCGGACGCGTGGTGTTCGTGCCTTGTACGACTTCGGTGACGACCTGGTAGCCTGCATTCGAGATCAGCAAGCCCGCGGCCACGGCGTTACCGGCCGTGCTTTCCACCGAAACGTTCGAGAACTTGCCGGTCAGCGTTCCATCAACCTTCAACAGGTTGAAGGTCTGCAGGCCATAGGCGCCCTCGCTGATCGACAGAACCAAGCTGCCGTTGATCGAGGCATTGCCGAGCACATGCAGCTCGCCGGCACCCGACGGGCTCACCTGCATCTTGAGCGTGCTGGTCGCGTCCTGGGAATAGCTTGCGACCGTCAAGGTGCCCGGCGTTCCGACCGTACCGCCCGGAATGACCTTGCCGCCCTGAACCACGAGATTGGCGTCGATCGTGCCGTAACCCATCAGGATCGGGGCGCTGCCCGAGTTACCCTTCATGGTCAGGGTCTGCGCCGTCGGATGACCCGGATCGCCGTACACGGCAGTCGGATGCGCCGCGTCGCCGATCACCAGCGTATTGCCGGGGTTGATCGTCAGCGTACCGAGGAACGGCGTCGCCGCCGTGTTCTGGCCGTTGATGATCAGTTCACCGGCGCCGAGCATCAACGTGCCGGTGCCCTGCAACGAACCGCCCATGACCGCCGGCACGCCGGCCGCCTGGTACATGTTCAGCACCGTATTGTTGCCGAGGATGATGTTGGTGTTCGGACCGAACACCGTCGGTGCCGCCGCCCAGGAAAGACCGAAAGTAGCGGTCACCTGGTTGGGCGAAAGCACCTGCTGGTCGGCCAGGGTGACATTGCCGAGGAACACGTTGGTACCGACGAACTGCTGCGTGGGCGTGCCCCAGCTCTGCGTCGGGCCGGCGTATTGGATAACCACGTCACCATCGGCATGGATGGCGCTTTCGAAGCCGGTACCGCCGACCATGCTGGAATTGGTCTGAACGCCACCGACGATCAGCGTGCCGCCTGCGTCGACCTGAATCTTCGGTGCACCGCCCAGGCACGAACTGCTGTTGTAGGCCAGAGAACCGTTCTGGCAGGGATTCAGCGTCGAAATATTGGCGCTGCCGCCCGGCGACGACAACGTCACCGCCGTATTCTGTCCCACAGCCCAGCTTTGCTGCGCCCAGCTCGCCACGATCTCGGCCTTGGTGCCGCTCGTAACTTCGAACGTCTTATACTGCGAAGCAAAGGCAGTGTTGATGGTGACCGTCTGGAAGCCAGTGGTGGTCTGAAAAGTTTGCGCGCCTGCCGGGCCGCAAACGGCCGCAATCGCCAAAGCGCTCACGGTCGCGCCGAGCAGCGTACGAATGGTGTGAACTTTCGTCTTCATTTTTTCCTCCCAGGCTGCGGCGGCCCGAAGGCCACCGCAACACCCGCGAACTGGTTTTCCTTAGAACTTCACGCGCAGTTGCGACGTGTACCGCGTATCCGCTGTGTACCAGCTGCGGTTTTCCCGATGATCGCCGACGCCCATGTAGAGACGGGCAACGGTCTTCGTCAGGTTCGACGCCTGGAACGTCCACTCGACGTTGTCGGTGAGCGTCAGAGCCAGGTTCGCGTCGAGTGTTCCCATCGGATACTGGAAGACCGGCAGGGAGTAGTGAACCACTTGACCCTGCATGACACCCAGCGACGTCACCGGCTGATTGAGCGCGTAGTTGTACTGGTTCGTGGTCTGGTAGGCCGCCGACGTGACCAGGAAGTCGTCACGCCAGTTGTACGCCAAGCGGATCGACACCGGCTGGCGGTCGTACATCAAGGTTGCATTGACGGTGTTCTTCGACAAACCAACCATCGGCAAGCCCGTAATCAGGTTGCCCTTCATGTCATAGCTGAGGGCGCCCGGCTGCGAGCTCGAGAGGTAGGTGTAGTTGAAGTCGGCACCGAAGCTGTTGAACGGATCCGGCAGGAAATCGGCGTACTTGGTGATGCCGGTTTCGAAGCCGCGCACGATCGCGTTCTGCTTTTCGTTGAGCCAGTCGACGACCGCCGCCGAAACCGTCTGCGGGCAGGCTTCGCCGATGGTCACCGGGGCGGCGCAGCCCATGGTGCCCTGCGAGGTGGTGCCGCCAGTGACGACAGCCGGCAGGACCATGGAAACCGTCGCGCTGCCCTGCGCGATGTAGTTGTGGATCTGCTTGTAGAACGGCGAGAAGTGCACCATGCCGCCGTGATCGAAATAGTACTCGATCGAGCCGTCGAACTGTTCGGCCTTTTCCGGCTTCAGGCTCGGATTGCCCAGGCTGCCGTTGAAGTAGGCCTGGTAGGTACCGACGTAGGAGCCCGACCCCGACCCCTTCGGGTTAAGCTGAGAGAAGCTCGGACGCGAGATGCCCTGCGACGCCGCCAGACGGATCTTGAGGCCCGGGAGTTTCTCGGGCATCGGCAGGATCTGGAGGTTCAAGGACGGCAGCGCGTCAACCTGGCTGTGGCTGCCCGTCATCATCGAGTAGGTCTTGGCAACCGTGAACTGCACCACGTTTGGAACGCTGCCACTCTGGGTGATGCACCCGTTCGTGGTGCGGTTGGCCGCGGTCGTGCAGTCGTCGTAATGGCTGACCGGCTGCAGCGAGATCGGGGTCGTGTAGTACGGGTTGACGAACGCGCCCGACGCCTTGTCCTTGTAGGCGACGACGCGCACGCCGATATTGCCCGTGATCGGCATCCGCCAGCCTTCGTAGGCGAAGTTCACCTGGGCATAGCCCGAAGCAACCGTCTCCTTGAGGCGGGACTGGTCAAGGCTGGTGTAGGAGATCGCGGTCGTCTGATCGCCAGGCGCACCAAGCCCATTGGTATAGGAGTGGATGGTCGAGAAGTTCTGACCGAGCATGTCAAGCGACGGGAAATACGCCTGAGCCGGCAGACCGGCCTTGCCGTTGAACCAAGTGCCGGTATCGACGAGCTGGCTGAACTTGGAATCAGTGTTGCCCGCGGTCTTCACGGCGCTCACCGACGCCACGTTCTTGGAGGCGCAGGTGGCCGACGCGGTGAAGCATTCCTCGACGTTGCCCGAGGCATCGTAGACCGGATTGCCCGATCCATCGATCACGACCCAGGCGCTCTGGTACGACGGCGTCAGGGCTTTCCAGTTGTACGGGGTTTCCCAGTCGTTTTCGGTGCGGTCTGTGACCTTGAAGCCGAACTTCACCGCACGGATGAAGCGGGTGTCGCTGACCTTCCAGCTGCCGTCGGCATAGATCGCGTTTTCCTGGCCGGAGTTGCTGGTGTTGTGGTCCATCGTGCTGTTCCAACCGAAACGGTTCTTGTTGGAAAGGTCGATGTCCGGGAACGACATTACCGGGGCAGTCGAGCTGCCGTACGGGCTGAGGGTCAGGCCGTAGCCCGGCACGAAGGCATAAAGGTCGGCCCAGGTGCCCTTGACGCGGGCGAAGGATTCGACGTGCTGCGCCGCGAACTTGATCGCAACGTTGTCGTTCGGATCCCATTCACCGCCGGTCGCGATATCGGTCGTCTGGTTGACCTGATGGTTCAGGTTCGAGTCGAACTGGTAGGGGATGTTCTGATAGGCCCAGCCGGAATTGACACCGAAATAGCCGACCGCGCCCGGATCCTGATACTGGAACGAGCTGATGCCGTTCGACGACAGCAGGTTGCCGTACTTGTCGAAGGTGTTGGTGCTGTTCGGATCAAGCGCGACGTAGCCCGAAACCGTGTTCGTGATCGAACGCGACAGCGTGTTTTCGTTGTAGCGCGAGCGGAAGAAGGTCGTGAACAGCGACACGCGCTCATTCGGGTTCCACTGGAACGCCGCATAGAGGCCCGAACGCTGACGGTCGTCGTTGCGCTGGGTGTAGTTGATCGCCTGCGGGACATAGACTTCCTGGCAGGTGAAGTGCGCGTCGCCCGAGCAACTGACCGGATTGGGGCTGTCGGACGTGAGATTGTAGCTCGACACGTACGGCAGGTTTTCGGAGGTCGGATAACCCGGCGACCACACCACCGGAACGTACGGGTTCACCTGGACGCCGTCGGCCTTGGTCTTGAGGTCGGAATAGGCGACGTTGACCAGAAGGCCCATCTCGCCGAGCTTGGTCTGCCAGCGATCGCTGATCAGGGCGACGCCGCCGAAGCGCGCCGCGGCCGCATAGTCGGCGTAGTTGCCGCTGATCGATGCGTTCATGGTCAGGCCGTCGAAATCGAACGGCTGGCGGGTACGCAGATTGATCACGCCGCCGAAGCCGCCTTCTGGCAGTGCTGCCGACAGCGACTTGTAGACGTCGACGCCCTGCGCCAGTTCCGGCGGGATGTCTTCCCACGCCAGCGAGCGACCGTTCGCCGAGCTGAACGAGTCACGGCCGTTCAACTGGCTGACGACGCTGTCGAGACCGCGGATCGTGATGCCGGTGCCTTCACCGACGTAGTTTTCGCTGTTGCCGCCCGTCTGGATGCGGGTGATATTCACGCCCGGAACGCGCTGCAGCACTTCCGTCACGCTGTTGTCCGGCAGCTTGCCGACGTCTTCCGCCGACACGCTGTCGATGATTTCTTCGGCCTTCGCCTTCAGCTGAATGGCGGATTCGATAGCCGCCCGCTGACCGGTGACGACGACCGTTTCCAGCTGTTGCTCCGATTGCGCGTTTGCCGGCCCCCCATACAACGCGCCACTGACGAGCAATGCCAGTACCGAGACTGCCGTCTTCTGTTCTTTCAACATACCTTCCCGCTCCTCATAACCTTTTGGTTCCGCCGGCGAGATCGTAACGATCCCGTCCGACAAGTGACTGACCACTAGGCCAGTCCCTTTGAGCATCTGGTTGAGAGCGGCAACGACGTCGAAGGAGCCTTTGATTTCAGGAGTAATGACGCCATGAAGCTGTTCGCCAGGTGCGACCACCTGGATCCCAGCTTGACGAGCAAGTTCCGGTATCGATCTTCCCGCGTCTTCTGACGGAACGTCGAATTGCCGGACCTGCGCAATGGCCGGCGGGCTTAAGAACATCCCAGCGACAGTGACGGTACCGCATAGTGCAGCCCGGACTGTGGTTCTCACGCCCCACCCATTTTCCCGCGACCCCTCGGGTGATGTGCGCCCTCTCCTGATACTCACACAGTTGACGGGCGATTTCACGATTTCCCTATGGGGCCCCATCCGTTCTGCCTGAAAGCCGTACTTCGCGCTCGCTGACTTGGATGTTCAGGTTGAGCGCCCTGGCCGCACCTTTGGCAAATCCGATGGGATCGTTGGATACGAATAAACCCGTAACGGTCCGGTTGGCCACGGCCGGATCGACGACAATGCGCACGTCGCTATAGCGCGCGAACTCCGCGGCCGCATCTTGCAACGTCTCGTTGTCGAAATCTAACCGGCCAAATTGCCACGCCAGCGTACGATCTAGCTTAGATTGAGCAACCCCCGCCGCTACAATCGGAGCGTCGCTCGGCGCCAATGCCTGCGTGTACGCCTTTACCCGTACTGGTGGTCCTTTCACCGGACCGTTACGATTGAGCTCGACAACGCCCTCTTTCACCACCACCCGGATCGGGCGTTGCGGCAGCATCGATACGGTGAACGCGGTACCGACCGCGCGGACCTGCATATCGCCGGCGCTGACGATGAAGGGACGCTTCTTGTTTTTGGCGACATCGAACAAAGCTTCGCCCTGCAGCAGATGAATTTCGCGCCTGGCGTCGGTGAAGCGGACGGAGACTTTGGAGTTGGTGTTAAGGACGATCAACGAACCGTCCGCGAGCGGAACTTCCCGCACCTGGCCGAGGCCGGTGGCGAAAATCTGCTCCTGGCCCGACTGCCAATATGCCGCGCCGAAAAATCCGATCGCCGCCAGGCTTGCCGCGATGCCGCCCATCATGATCACCCGCCGCCGCGCCAACAACGGCTCCGGCGGCTGGCAGGCACGCAGCTGTCCGACGGCGCCGCTGTGGAAACGCTCCAGCCGTCCGAGGACTGCTTCGGCCCTGCCATAGGCGCCGAGATGACGGATATCGGCCGCAAGCCACGCGTCAAACGCGGCCTGCTGCTCGGGAGCCAACGCTCCCAAGTCCCGTTTCACGGCCCAGTCAGCCGCTTGTCTGTCAATCTCGTGATTTACCGTCGACATCGTCGATACACAGTTCCTCCGTCTTAAAGGACGAACGTATCCGTGATTTCCCTCCCCGTCCGAACAACTTAATCAGCAGCCGGACGCCATTCGCCATATGTTTTTCGACGGTCTTTTCGGAGATTTTAAGGCGCTGCGCGACTTCTTTTTGTGACAGCCCTTCCATTCGGCGCAGGATCAGGACCTCGCGACACACCGCCGGCAGCTGCGCCAGCGCCTCCGCCACCGCCTGGATTTCACCCTGAAATTCAAGGCGTTCCTCGGTGTTGGCCTCGGGCAGCGGCAAATCGAGCGCATCGAGGCTGCCGGTCGAGGTGATCGAAATCACGCGCGAATGGCGCAGATGATCGATCACGATCGATTTGGCGGTCTGAATGGCATACTGCCGCGGGTAGCGGATGGTATCGAGCGACGGCGCCTGCAGGATGCGCGCGTACATTTCCTGGACGACGTCTTCGACATCGAGTCCATAAACTGAAATCGCGCTCAACTTGGCGCGCACCAGCGCTTCGTGCGGAAGCACGTTCCGGGCAAGCCAGCGCCCGCGCTCGCGAAGGTCATCTGCCATTGCGCTAGGAAAGCATGCGGCCTTCCATTTGCAAGGCGCACGGTGCCGCCATGCGCGGTTTCCCGACACACTGTGCCTTCTCGTATGCTTACTGAAAATAAGGAGAGGGAAATCCCCATCTAATCCGTCTTCTGTTTAATCGATTGTATTCAATCCCTCCTTTTCCGTAGGCCGCACCGGCTCGCGGTGGTGGCCTCGATCGCGAACACAACGATTGCGGGAATATCGCGGCGTCGACAAGCACAACGTCGTGCCGACTTCACTAAGCTCCTCATCGGGAGCGAGCGCGACTTCGACCACATCCAGAATCTTGGCGAGACTTGCACGCCCCATCGCCGGCATCTGCGACCGCCACAGCGCCAGACACGCCCGACTGTTGAGCAGCAACTCGAGAGAGCCGGGATAGACCACCACGCGGCGCAAAATCGCAGACACGTCCGCTGGCTGCCAATCGGACTGCAGCAATCCGACCCGCTTGAGGACACCGACAACACAGCGATCGAGGCGCGTCGCCGGAATGCGCTGGCAGGTGCGATCGGCTGCGGATGTGGTCGGACTGACATAATAGCGCGAGCCGGTGGCACCGGTCGCAGTACGCCGGCTCAAGATCATCGCCAGTCCGGCGGCATCGACGACCAGCCCGGCGAGCAACACGACGCGCTCGGACGCTGCGCGCATCACGCCACCTGATACCCCACCGGATGGCGACCCATGCATGTGCTACAATCCGCCCCCGGAACCCTCGACTGAATCGCTGTGCACGCGACAATCCCACTTCGAAAAACGTCACGGGGTCTTCCGCTCGTAAGAGGAGACGATTAGGCGCGCGCTTTCCCTATGCTGCACACCTCGTCCTCGCGTGCGGACATCGGAAATCGGATCGATTGCGCGATGGGACGGAATTGGCAACGGCGAGGCCTGCAGAAGGCTCGCCACGGTCTTGCCCTACAATTTACCGCCCTTCGCCTGCACTGCGCGCGGTTGCCCGCGACTGCTGTCAGTGATCATCGACACCACGTTGTTGGCACGCAGGTCGACGATATGGCTGATGCTGGGCTCCGGCAGGGCTGTAAGGCGCTTCATCGACAGCCCCACATAGGAGCCCGATAGAACGCAAAGACATACCGGCGCCCAATGCGGCGCCAAGGTCGAAAGGATCGAGGTGACCCCGACCAAGCTGAGATAGCAGGCGAGACCCCAGGTCTTGCCGAAGCGATCCTCAAGGCGGTGATGGAAGTGGTCGCGATCCGGCTCGAACGGCGACAGACCCTGGCGAGCCCGCGACACCAGCAGGCGCAGGCAATCCAGGATGGGGATAAAGAACCAGACGATGATGGTCTCGATCGGCACCTGCCCGCGGGCGTGGGCCATGATCACCAGGAGACCGATGATAAAGGTGATCCCGTACGAACCGCAGTCACCAAGAAATACCTTGCCCTTGGGCTTCAGGTTGAAAAGCAGGAACAGCAGGCAGAGCACATGCAGCATGCCGGCTATGGCTTGCGCGGTTCCGGTCGTCAACATCGCCAGGCAGGCCGTCCAGATCACGAACATCCCGCCGGCAACACCATCCTGGCCATCGGCCATATTCACGGCATTGACCACGCCAAGCGCGGCAACCGCGATCAGCACGTAATAGAAGCCGATAGAAACCCTCACCGCACCGAATGTCTCGGAGTTGATGCGGGGAACAACGAGGTTGTGATCGAGCACCATCGCCAGCAGGACAAAAACGCTCAAAAATGCCAAGCGGGCGAGAGGCGATACACCCTTCTGGTCGTCAGTGAACCCGACCAGGGCCACACCCACACCACAAAGTTCTATAACCATCACCAACGTCGTATCGGGTGCGGCATGATTGCCACCCGCAATCAGCCAGAACAGCAGACCGGCGATAACGGCGGCACCGCCGACTTGAGGCGTTACACGACTATGACGCTTACGGACGTTATCGGGATGATCAAGCACGCCTAACCGCTTGCCAATCACCACCGCGCGCATGCAAACAGCGCCCGTAATGGCGACGGCAATCGATATCAGCGCAAGTTCACTCCCCATTCCCATCCCTCAACACGCCCCAGAATGTCGCGTCATGCGCGGACAAGAATACCTATGCACAAAAGTTAAGACCGATCCATGACAAGCACGCGTACCGATATACGCATCACGTCACAACTAATCTTGCGATTGCAGTTTATGGATCGCGGCGCACCACTTGCTACTCAGTAAATACCGCCATTCGGAGTTCCGTTTCCAGCGTTTCGTTTCGTTGTGATAGATTACAACTGCTTTTTTTTGTTGGTTGACATGAAATTCAATTGCAATTTTTGTTGGCAAGATACGTTTACGATAATACGACATCATTTTCGCACCCGCATGCGATCGTGACGCGTGACGCCCGACTGATTACCCGCAAACGGAACAATACGACCGGCTGCGAAACTCGCCACAATCTGCCCGTCGCTGCTCCGGCAGCCGGCCAGAGGCGAATGCGAAGACGCCTGAACGCGTGAGATTTAAATGCCGAACTTCAGCACAAGCTCGAAAGCGAGCTGGATGCCGTGCTGGGGCCGAGGCTGGTCGTCCTGCCAGCGCCCGCTTACATCGACACGGGCTTTCCAGTCGCCCCATTGCAGCGGCGACGAGATCCGTGCCTCGACCGCGTTGAACCGCACCGGTGTCGGAGTGACGGCATTTCGGAGGGTGTTGAGAGGCGTCGACACCAGGGCGCGGTGATAGGTGAGGCTCCAGGTGCGCCGATCGGGATCAACGACGCTCGCCTGCGCGGAATACAGGACCGAATCGCTATCCAGGCTGAAGCCAAGCGATCGGTCGCGGTACCTCATCCCGTCGATATAATCGTAATTGTTGTACGCCTCGCCGTGCTGGACATCACCGCCCCAGATGTCCTTGGTCGGAATTGTATTGGCGTATTCCAGCGTCAGACGGCCGGTTAGGCCCTCAAACGGCAGCCAGACGGTGCCTCCGAACAGCCTGCTGCTGGTGGCGTTGATGAACGGGTTGGTATCCTCGTTCATGAACTGGGCATAGACGGCATAGGGTCGTGACAACGCCGTACCGGTGTATCGAATCTCGATCGATCCCTGCTCGTTGGTCCGATTGACGTGCGACGAGTCGTTGCTGAAGGTGAAATAGTCGACCAGCGGCTCGCAATCATGGCCCCTGCCGCAAATCTCGGTCGTGCGCGACAGCCCGATCTCCAGGCCGGGGGTGGGACTGAACGCAAAATGGACGGCGACGTACCCGGTGTTGCGTGCGATCCGCGGTCCATCAAGCAAGCCGATGAAAGCGTCAAACTGCCAAGGACCGAGCCAGCTGAGCCACCACGAATCGGACGGGGTCGAATGGATACGGGTGACCCCAACCTGCGGCATGGGCCGCGCATTGGTCGAAAGCGACAACGCCGAAATCCACCCCGGTCCCCACCAGTGCTCCTTATATCCGGCATAGACGACGATGCCGTCGATGCGTTGGGCGATATAGCTGCCGTCGAACACCAGATGCTGCCGGTCCGAGCCACTGTCCTTTTGACCGCCGATCGCCAAATGCAGCGCAGTGCTCGTCGCCAGATACTCGTAAACCAACTGGCCCTGGACATCGCTGCGTCCCAGCGCATCGTAGCTGCGCACCGTCGCGGGATCGGTCGCAATATCCATTACCGCCGACAGATGGGGATGGTGAACATCGAGATCGGACTTGCCCTGAAACAACAGGCGCGCAGCGGCTTCGCGGACTTCTGCCGGCAGAAGGTCGGTCTTGCGCTCATCCTGAAGCTGGCCGAGCATTCCCGACCAAGGCTGCGGCCCTTGGGTGGTGATCGTGTCGAGCACACCCTCGGCCACCAGCATTTCGACGTCGGAGCGCGTTTGCGCGTCGTTCGCTTGCGCCCACACGCCGCCGGCCGCCGGGCTCGGCAGAAGGAATGCCGCACCCAGCAGGCAGAACAGCCACGCGCAAACCGTACGACCGGCCCGCCATGTCGAGCCCCGAAGCATAGGCGCTACTGCTTGGACAGGACTGCCAACGCCGCGGCAGTCGTGGCAAGCTGGCTGACGATCTGGATGGTGTCCGTCAAGATTTGACGGAAATTGGTGATTTCCAATTTGCGCGGAACATACACCGTGCTGCCCGCCGGAATATCGGAGTCCGATCCGAAGTTCAGCCACGAACTGCCGCCGGTACGCACCGAGCCGTCAGGAAGCACGACCACGATCCGCGAGGAGTCAGCCTGCTCGGTCGTTCCCCCCGCCATGTCGACATAGCTGTCCGCCGAACTCGAACCCATGAAGCGCTGGGCGCCGGGACGCATGACCTCGCCCATCACCAGTACGGTCGACGGGCGGCGAGGAATGACGATGGCGTCGCCGGGCTCCAGAATGATGTCGAGTTCCGGGTGTTTCTGGAGGTCCGACAGGCTGGCGACAACCGGAACGCGACCCAGGGCCGGCGCATTTGCGGTCTGCGTGATCAACGCCTGCAACGCGGCAATCGTGTCACCCGATACAGCCGGCGCGCCATTCTGTTGCGGCTTGGTCAAATAAGTCAGCAGCTGGCTGTGCAGATCGTTGACCGTACGCTGGTTTTCGATCTCTTCCGCCCTGGCCACGGATGTGCGCAGGAAAACAGTACCCTCCGGATAAGCCACATCGGTGAACCCGCCGGCGCGCTGAAGCACCGAACTCAGCTTCTCGGACCGCAGAATGTCGAACGAGCCCGGATAGCGGACCTCTCCGTCGATGGTGATGGAGCCGTTGGATTTGTCCGAATAGACCTCACGGAACGTCAGCCGATCGTACGCTTTCAGCAAAGTGTGGCCCAAAATGTCGGGCGTCGCCGGGAAATAGGCGCGCGACGTCGTCGACGTCCCGTTGGCGTTGTCGACCGTGGTCGATGTCAATTCGAAGGTCGTCAGATCGACGTTGTCGACCAGACCGCCGGCGACAACGAGCAGATCGGAAATCGTCGTTCCGGGGATGACCAGATAGATGCCGGGCTCGTGAACGGCACCGGAAACGAATACGCGATAATCGGCTATCGTC
>NZ_JBWZET010000032.1:0-30071 GCF_056722145.1 Rhizomicrobium sp.
TTCCTCCCCCGCGCCGACCGATCCTTTCACGCCGCACCGCCGGCAAAAAAGCGGGGGAGGTGGCGCTGAAAGCGACGGAGGGGGGACCGATCCGGCGCTAAAATATTCCCCCCCTGATGGGCCACCTCCCCCGCTGTTTCGGCGGCGTGCCACCGTCATGATTTGAGCATCGCGGGGGAGGAAAGAATGATCTCGCTTGAACGTCCGATGCTCTAAATCAGCCTGATCCGGCCGGCGTCGCAGGCGTGGTTGCCGACGGTGTCGCGGAAATAGATCTTCACCCGCACGACATGGTCTTTGAGGTCGGGGATGTCGGGCACGCGCACATGGACGATGCCGGGTTCGATGGTCCGCTCGGTCACCAGCACGCCAGCGACGCCCGGGGTCGTGTCTTCGCGGCCCGGATACATCACCACGCTGACGCCGTCAGATTGGCCGTGTTCGACATCGGGGCAGATGATATCGACGAGAGAGCCGTGCCGGAATTCCTGCACCGCGGTGCCGCCGCCATCTTGCCCGTCATGGACCGCGGCCGGAAACGCCAAGGCGGCGCCGGTCACGACAGCCATGCTCATCAAGACCCGAACGAGCATCAATCCCTCCGCTGGCGGGTCAAGGAGACGAACCGCCAACTGAGCAAGATTGCCGCTGCCATTAAGGCGAAAGCAAGGCCGACCCAGACGCCGAAACCCTGCCAGCCGAGGCCGATTCCGAGCCCGATGCAAACCGGAAATCCGATTCCCCAGTAGGCGGCACCAGCGATCCACATCGGCATGCGGGCGTCCTTCAAACCGCGCAGGCTGAGCGAGGCGACCACCTGGATGCCGTCGAAAATCTGGAACGCCGCCGCGATGGTCAGGAAGCGCGCGGTGAGGGCGAGGACGTCGGCGTTGTCGGCACGGTCGGCGGCAAAATAGAGGGCTGCGATCTGGTGTGGGAACAGCGCCAGGATCACTGCCGTCGCCGACATGAGACCGGCGCCGATGGCGATGGCGGTGAAGCCGGCGCGGCGGGCTCCGCTCAAATCGCCGGCCCCGGTGGCGAGGCCGACGCGCACCGTCGCCGCCAGCGCGATGCCGAGCGGCACCATGAAGGTGATCGACGGCACATTGAGCGCGACCTGGTGCGCGGCGACCGAAACGGTACCGAAGGTGCCCATCAGCAGGGTGGAGGCGTTGAACAGCGCCGCCTCGAACAGCATGGTCATGCCGATCGGCATGCCGAGGCGGAACAGCTCGGCGCATTTTGCCCAATCCGGCGTGAAGAAGCGGCGGAAAATGCGGTATGCCCGCAAATCCTTCGACAGGAAGACGACCGTCACCATGGCAAGGCAGCTGAAGGTATAGGAACTGGCGCTGGCCACGCCCGAACCGAACAGGCCGAGCTTGGGCAAGCCGAAATGGCCGAAGATCAGGGCATAGTCGGCGATGGCATTGAACGCGATCGTTCCCAGCATCACGATCAGCGAGGCCAACGGCCGTTCCAGCGCTGTCACGTAGCTGCGCAGCACCTGGAAGCCGAGCGAAAACAGCAGCCCGATGCCCAAGGGGCGCACGAACTGGCCCGCGGCCGCGGCCAGCGACGGCTGCTGGTGCAGGAAGACCAGGATCGGCTCAGCGAACATCAGGAACGTCATCAGCGGCAGCGACAGCAGGATGGTGATCCAGAAGCCCATGCGCACGACCGCGCGGACGCCGGCCCGGTCGCTTTTGCGGGCACCGAGGATGTGCGCGATCATCGGCGAAATCGCCGCCGTCGGCCCGAGCCCGAACAGCCAGGCGAAATAGAACACCGTGTTGCCGAGCGCGGCGCCGGCCAGTGCCTCTTTCGACAGCCGTCCGAGCATCAGCACGTCGGTGGTGAGGATGGCCATCTGCGCCACCTGGGTCGCCACCAGCGGCAGGGCGAGCTTCATCAACTCGCGGGCTTCGCTCATCCAAGGCGAGGCGGCGGCGCGGTCGTCGACGGTCGGGGCGTATTCAGACATGACACGGACACTTCAAATCGGCAGGCAAAAAGCACAAAAAAACCTCCGGAGCTGGGCTCGGGAGGGTTGGGCACAATCCGCTTGTGGCGGGTCTAGCTGCACACCTCGCGAGCCGCGACGGCGATCACGCCGCGCTTCGGGGCAAACGTTTGGGTCGAGAGGATCATTCGCCGGCTCGCTGCAACGCGCCAAGGACCATCCTTCGCGCTCGAGCCGTGGCACCTACGACGGGTCCTGGGGGCTTGTCAACTCATCCGCGAATCGGGCCGGTGCAAAGCGGCAACAAAGCGTGATTCCCGGCGTCATCAAATCGGCCGGCGGCGCTTTGTTGGCGGACGCGGTTCCTGTAAGATGAATCAACTGGTTGGGATACGCCATGGCGCCGTGGAACATCGCCCATCGCGGGGGAGCACAGCTTCGGCCTGAAAACACGCTGTCCGCGTTCGCGGATGCGGTCTGGCGCGGCTGCGACGGCGCCGAACTTGACGTCCAGCTCACCGCCGACGGTGAAGTCGTGATCTATCACGACTGGCGCCTCAAGCCCGAGCACTGCCGCGACATCCACGGTTTCTGGATCAAGGAGCCGGGCCCGCGCATCAAGGACCTGACCCTGTCGGAAGTGCGCCAGTACGACATCGGGCAGGCGCGGCCGGGCAGCGACTACGCCAACAAGCATCCGCATGTGCATTGGCAGGACGAAGAATGCGTGCCGCTGCTGTCGGAGGTGATTGCGGTCGCCAAGACGGCGCGTTCGCCGTTCCGACTGATCGTCGAATTGAAGACCTCGTTCGCCAATCGCGACGAGTCCGCCGATCCCAACGAGCTGGCCGAGAAAACCATCGCCGTCCTCAAAGAGCAGCACTATCTCGACCGCACCGTGTTCGTCGGGTTCGACTGGGCGGCGCTGATTGCTGCGAAGTCGCTGGCGCCGGACACCGAGTGCTGGTTCACGACGCTGCCGCAAAGTTGGTTCGAGCCCGGCACGCCGCCGGAACAATCCGACCCGCCGAGCGAGCCGGCGCTGCAGATGCTGCGCTATTGGGCGCACGAAGGCGTGTCGCCGTGGGCGGCGGGCTACGACGCGATCAAGCATGAGGGTTCGCTGCTCAAGGCCATCAAGGCGGCGGGCGGCGACGGCTGGGACCCGATGTGGGTCGACATCACGCCGGAAAGCGTCGCCGCGGCGCGCGATCTCGGGCTCAAGCTCGGCACCTGGACGGTGAACGATCCCGCTGAGATGGTGCGCCTCGCCGGGCTCGGCCTTGACGCGATCTATACCGACCGTCCCGATCTTTTGATGGCAACGCTGACGACGTAGCGCCGCGGCGCGGCGTAAGTAGTGCCGCGTATACGTGGTTTCCGCCCGGCTTTGTCCACAATTCGCGACGTTGCGTTAAGACGCGGGTTAGCCAAAAACCCTAGGGTGGTCGGGAAATCGCAACCTGGATCCCGATGAGCTGCGTGTCGGAATGGATTGAAAACGGCGAGGCCCGTTCGCATTACGAGCGCACGGATCATCTGACACATGCGTTAGCTCCGATCGCGCAGCACTTCTGGGACGAGCGAGCGCCCGACGGCATCATCATCGGCCGCGACGTGCCATCGCGTGCGATCGCCCGTCTGCTCAGCAACATCATCATCTATAAGCCGCTCGGCGACCGCGGCGATTTGCGCGTCCAGCTTGCGGGCAGCGCCATCCGCCGCCGCTTCGCCCGCGATATTACCGGCGCCCGCATGTCGGAACTGTTTGGGCCAGACGATTTTCCGGTGCGGTTCAATACGCTGATGGAAGTCATCGACAGCGGCGAGCCGCGCATGGCCTGCATCACCCACACCGCCGGCAACGTCGAGGTGTTCCGCCTCGAATTGTTGATGCTGCCGGTGTGGCTTGCCGGCCATTCGAGCAAGGGCGCGATGTCGTTCTGCTTCTACTTCTGACCGACACGGCGCGCGTGCGCAGCGCCTCTCCGCGCGCCGCCGTTGCGCAAGAACAGTGGCCACATCTCTCCGAACGCAATCATTCCGAACATATGCCCATTTTATGCCGCGATATCTTAAGGGGCAGGTGAGCCTGCGCGCCTAGCCTCTACGGCACGGAGTTCGAGTGTCATGGACAAACTCGGTGGGTTGCTTGCAAGCGGAATGGCGGTCGCGGAAGTCGTTCCGGTCGACGACGTAGTCCATCCCGATGCGGCCGTGGCGATGGCGTTCTGGCGCGACCGCAAGGCCGACGGCATCCACATCGGACGCGATGTGCCATCCCGCGCCGTGGCGCGGCTGTTGAGCCGGGTGGTGGTCTGCCGTCCGACGGACGATGGCGATTTCCGCGTTCATCTTGCCGGCGGCACCATCAACCAGCGTTTTCAGCGCGACATCACCGGCGAGCGCGTCTCCGAGCTGTTCAGCGATCCCACCGATCGCACGGCGTGTCTCGATGGCGTGAACGCGGCGATCGCGACCGGCCAGCCGCATCTGGTGCGCGTCACTCGCCGGGCCGCCCGCGTCGAACTGTTGCGCAATGAAACCGTCGTGTTGCCGGCGACGGCGCCCAACGGCAAAGACCGCTGGGCACTCGTCTTCGCCTTCTATTTCTAGAGCCCTTCGAACAGCGCCGTGGACAGATAGCGTTCGGCGAACGAGGGGATGATCACCACGATGGTCTTGCCGGCCATCTCGGGCCGCGCGCCGACTTCCAACGCCGCCGCCAGCGCCGCGCCCGACGAAATGCCGACCGGGATGCCTTCGTTCTTGGCCAGGAGTCGCGAGGTCTCGAACGCCGTCTCGTTGGAGATGGTCACCACCTCGTCGATCACCGAGCGATCAAGCACTGCCGGCACGAATCCGGCGCCGATGCCCTGAATCTTGTGCGGCCCCGGCTGCCCGCCCGACAGCACCGGCGAGTCTTCGGGTTCCACCGCAATCATCTTCACGGCGGGCTTCTTGGCTTTCAGCACCTGGCCGATGCCGGTGATGGTGCCGCCGGTGCCGACGCCGGAAATCACCGCATCGACCTTGCCGTCGGTGTCGTTCCAGATTTCCTCGGCCGTGGTGCGGCGGTGAATGTCGGGATTGGAAGGGTTTTCGAACTGTTGCGGCATGATCGCGTCGGGATTGGTGGCGACGATCTCCTGCGCCTTGGCGATGGCGCCCTTCATGCCCTTGGCTGCTTCGGTCAGCACCAGTTCGGCGCCGAGGAAGGCGAGCATCTTGCGCCGCTCGATCGACATCGACTCCGGCATCACGAGTTGCAGGCGATAGCCCTTGGCGGCAGCGACGAACGCGAGCGCGATGCCGGTGTTGCCGCTGGTCGGTTCGACCAGGATCGTCTTATCCGGAGTGATGCGGCCCTGGCGTTCGAGCGCCTCGATCATGGCGACGCCAATGCGGTCCTTGACCGACGACAGCGGATTGAAGAATTCGAGCTTGAGCAGAACATCGGCCTTGACGCCGGCCCCTTGCGGCAAGCGACCGAGGCGCACCAGCGGGGTATCGCAGATCGTTTCGGTGATCGAGTTGAAGATCCGGCCGCGACCGGGCTTGCGATCCGTCATGGGTGGTCCTCCTAAATCGTAAAGTCGGCGGTGTGGTCATCGGCGGTGACGCCGGCTGCACGCGCTTTCTGGCACAGCTCTTCAACGGTTATCGCCTCCAAACGTGCCATCAGTTCGTCCTGCAGCGATTGCACGAAAGGCGTCACGATCCGGGCGCCGAGTTCCGAGCGGGGCAGCGCCTCTTCCGGCGTCTCGTCCTCGGCGAGTTCCGCCGCGCGCACGATGTCGCCGACCGAAATGCGCCGCCGCTCTTTGGCAAGGCGGTAGCCACCGCGCGGACCGCGCACGCCCTTCAGGATGCCGGCGCGCACCAGCTGCTGCATCACCTGTTCGAGGTAACGCTGCGGTACGCCCTGGCGAGCAGTGATTTCCTTGGCCTGGACGGGTTCGGGGCGGGCATTGAAGGCGATGTCGATCACCGCCTCGAGCGCCAGAAGGGTTTTTCGCGAGAGTTTGAGCATGGTCTTACCGATGGGTTCCGGTGGAGCCGAAGCCGCCGGTACCGCGCGCGCTGTCGGGAAGCTCCGACACTTCCTCCAGCTCGGCGATTTCGTGGCGGGCGACGATCATCTGGGCGATTTTCATGCCGCGAGTGATGTGAAACGGCTCGTCGCCGTGGTTGATCATCGGGCATTTGATCTCGCCGCGGTAATCGCTGTCGATGGTGCCGGGCGAATTGATCAGGGTGATGCCGTGCTTGAGCGCCAGTCCCGAGCGCGGCCGCACCTGGGCCTCGTAGCCGAGCGGGAGGGCGATGGAGAGACCGGTGGGCACGAGCTTGCGTTCGCCTGGGTGGAGCACGATTTCGGCTTCCACCGCGGCGAGCAGATCAAGCCCCGCCGAGCCTTCGGTGGCATAGGTCGGCAGCGGCAGGTCGCCGGCATGGGCAAGGCGCAGAATGGCAAGTTTCATGACGCCTCCAGCGCCTTGGTGATGCGCGCGACGAGGCGCGATGCGATTTCGGTTTTGTCGAGTTCCGGCCATTCCTCGTGACCGGCGGCGTCGATGATGTGCACCTTGTTGCGGTCCGCTCCGAACACGCCGCCCGCGACCGCGCCGCCGACTTCGTTGGCAACGACCCAGTCGCAATCTTTCTTGGTGCGCTTCAGCGTTGCGTGAGCGACGACGTCGTCGGTCTCGGCGGCAAAGCCGATCACCAGGCGCGGGCGCTGCTCGGCGCGGGAAATGGTGGCGAGAACATCGGGATTGGTCGCCAGCTTGATCGCCGGCGGCGCGCCCGAGGTCTTCTTGATCTTGCCGCTCGCGATTTCTTCCGGCCGCCAGTCGGCAACCGCGGCCGTGAACACCGCAACATCGGCAGGCAGGGCCGCTTCCGCCGCCGCCAGCATTTCGCGCGCGGTTTCCACTTTGATCAGTTTCACCCGCGAGGGTGGGGCGAGCGACACCGGTCCGGAGATCAGCGTCGTATCGGCACCGGCAGCAGCCAGCGCCACGGCGATGGCGTATCCCTGTTTGCCCGAGGAGCGATTGCCGAGGAAGCGCACCGGATCAAGCGGCTCGTGCGTCGGGCCCGCGGTCACCAGCGCCTTAACGCCCTTCAGCGGTTGCGGGCCGGAAATCAGTGCCTCGATGGCCGCGAGGATTTCGAGCGGCTCGGCCATGCGGCCCGGTCCGAATTCGTTGCACGCCATGGCGCCGTCGTTGGGTCCAACGAAAGCGACGCCATCCGCTTTCAGCCGTTCGACATTGCGCTGCGTGGCGGGGTGCATCCACATCCGCACGTTCATGGCGGGCGCCATCAACACCGGCTTGTCGGTGGCGAGCAGCGAGGTGGAAGCGAGATCGCTGGCCAGCCCGTTGGCGGCCTGGGCAATCAAATTGGCGGTGGCGGGCGCGACGACGACGAGGTCGACCACGCGCGTCAGCTGGATATGCCCCATCTCGGTTTCGTCGCCGAGGTCGAACATGTCGGTATGGACTTTGTGACCGGAGAGGGCGGACGCCGTCAGCGGTGTCACGAATTCGGTGCCCGCTTTGGTGATGATCACCCGCGAGTCGATGCCCCGTTCCTTGGCGCGACGGATCAGGTCGAGGCTTTTGTAGGCGGCGATTCCGCCACCGATGATCAACAGGATGCTTTTGGACATGGATGGGTCCCAAAACCCGGATCAGCTACCGGGATATTTCTATATAACGGGATGCCGATGTAGTTTCCAGCATTTTCCGTTCAGACTTGTTAACCGGGTGCTTACCGCGGTGTGGTCCAATCGGCAACGCCTGCGAGAAAGGGGCCAGCATGGCCATTTCCGCGTTTGAACTTTGCCAATTGGCTGGGGAGCTGGCCGCCGAACACGGCGAATTTGCTGCCGATTACGCCCGGCGTGCCTACCGCACCAACGATGCCGAAGGCCATGCCGACCGCGCCCAATTCTGGCTGGCACTGTCGTTTTTGGTGGATGACGTGATGCAGTACGGCCTCGATCCCGACCGCGAGCCCTCGATTCAATAAATCCAACCGGGACTTGCGCGCCGCCGCGCCGTCCGTCCAGACTGTCGCAGCGGTCAACCAAGGCGCAGCCATGCCCCTCGATCCCCTGGTGCAGGCGTTTCTGGACCAGCTTCCACCTCGGCCGAAAGCCTGGGAGGTCACGCCGGAAGAGGCGCGCAGCGGGTTCGCCGCGATGGTCAAAGCCTACGGCGCCAAGGATGTCCCCATCGGCAAAGTGGAAACCATTGCGACGCCGGACGGCTTGGCGCTGCGGCTCTACACGCCGGTGGCCGCAGGCGGCGAGGCGCTGCCGGCGCTGGTCTATTTCCACGGCGGTGCGTTCCGCGTCGGCGACTTCGAGACCTACGAAACCACTTGCCGGTTTCTTGCGGCCGAAGCTGGCTGCCGCGTCATCGCCGTCGATTATCGCCGCGCCCCCGAGCATCCGTTCCCGGCGGCGGTGGAGGATGCCACCACAGCAGTGGCCTGGGTGGAAGCCAATGCCGCCGCGCTCGGCGTCGATCCCAACCGCATTGCGGTCGGCGGGGATTCCGCCGGTGCCAATCTCGCGGCAGTGGTCAGCCAGCACGCCCTCGCGGGCGAGCCGCACATCGCGATGCAATTGCTGTTGTTCCCGGTGACCCACCTCGGGGCCGCGACGGCTTCCATGACGGCGTATGGAGAAGGCTTCAATCTCGATCGCGACGGGCTCGAATACAGCTACGGGATTTATGCGCCCAAGGAGCGATGGAACGATCCGCGCCTGTCGCCGTTGCTGGCGGAGAAATTCGACGGCCTGCCGCCGGCCTTCGTGATGCTGGCCGAATGCGATCCGTTGCACGACGAAGGCTTTGCTTATGCCGACAAGCTGCGCGCCGCGGGTGTTGCGGTCACGCTGGTCGACTGGCCCGGCGCGATCCACGATTTCGTGCTCTATCAGGCGATGCTGCCGCAGGCCCGCGAAGCGCTGGTGCTGGCCGCGCAAGCCGTGAAGAAGGCGTTCGAGGAATCCTAAGCCACCCAGCGCGCGGCATTGCCGGCGCGGCGCCAGATGCGCAGGAAATTGAGCGCGGCCTGGGCCGCGTCGGGCTGGCGCGTCATGATCTCGCTGATCTCGTGCGGGCCCATTGCGGCGGTGATGCAATCGCGGCGCACCAGCCATGTCGTGCCGTCGTCGGGACCGCGGAAACTCGAATGGACGCGGCCGATGCCGAGCCGGCGCAGCACTGCCAGCACGCGCCGGTCGCATTGGCCGTAGGGGATCGCAACCGAGCGCACTGGCGCGCCGATGATCCGCGCCAGCCGTTCCACCGAGTGCGTCACGTCATAGGCGATGTCGGTGTCGCCGGCGCGCAGCCAGTTGAGATGGGCGCAGCCGTGCGAGCCGATTTCCATGCCCGCTGCGTGCAGCGCGCGAATGTCGGCTTCGGTGACATAGCCCGGCATGGCGATGCGATCGGAGGGAATGAAAAACGCGGCGGTAAGCTTGGCCGCTTGCAGCATCGGCAGCGCGATGCGCGCGTCGGTGTCGTTGCCGTCGTCGAAGGTGAGGCGGGCGCCATGCGCGGCCGCTTCGGCCAGCACGAAAGCGAAGCTGCGTTCGCTGATCCAATAGGGCCGTTCGTCGGGCGAAATGCGCTCCGGCGTCGGGCCGATCCCATGCAGCATCAGGCAGGCGCTCATGCCGCTGCTCCCGCCGCACCTGCGCGCAGTTCGGCACCGACATGGGCCACCAGCGATTGCGCCATCCGGCCCTTCCAAGTGAGCGCCACGGCGGCATCGTAGGAATCGGCGAAGCGGCCGCCGAACGACTGCTTGAAGCGAGCGATGTTGATCTGCTCCTGGTCTTCGCTGCCGCGATAGACGCCGCCGAAATCGTAGGTCGCCACGCCCTCGGCCTTGAAGCGCTGCATGTCGAGCCAGTGGTGCAGGCGATGGGCGCGGCCGACCATGTTGTTCCACTTCGATCCGCGCGACGGGTCCATGTCGGAAATTGTCGTGTGCAGCCGCACCCGATCCAGCGTTTTCACGTAAGCGTGCCACGATAAGATGCGGCTTTCGCCATCGCGGCTGACGCTGAGGTCGAACAGATCGCGCGCGACAAGTTCGCGGATTTGCCCGATTCCGAGGGCGCCGGCCTTGGTTTTGCGCCGCCACAGTTTCCAATACGCGGCCAGAAACGCGTCCCAGGTTTCTTCGTTTAGCGGCATTACCGAGGCGACACGGATACCCTCGCGCGCCGCTTGCCGCATCACCTTGCGCGTGTTCGCCACCATGGCGGCAAGGAGGTCGTCTTCACTTTGCGTCAGGTCGATCAGGATGGTCGGGCGATAGTCGTTAGGCGCGCCGGGAAACGGCGCCGGCAGGTCGCGCAGTTTCAGTACGTCGGCATGCGGCAGCGTCGCAGGCACGGCAAAATAGGCGATCTCGGTCCGCACCAGCCGGCGCCAGGTACGCCATGCGAATGAGGTGTGAGGTACGAAAGCCATGTCCAGCGCGTGAGGAATTCCGCACCAATTTACACGCCCGGAGGGTAACGACTGGTTAAGCGCTTAGCAGCGCACATTCAGGGCCCGCGGCAGGATTTCGAACGTGGCCGGCAGGCGGCCGACGCATTGGCCGTCGGTTTCGACCAGCACGGGGCGGCCGCGGGTATCGGCGACCGGGGCGGCGACGACTTTTCGCCCGCGCACCACACGGACATTGGGGTTACCGAGATGCTCGCCGGTGTAGATCAGTTTCATGTCCTTCAGCATTCCCGGACCGGCTGCGATGATGACGACGTCGAACTGGCCGTCGTCCGGTTCGGCATCGGGGGCGACCTGCAAGCCGGCGCCGAAGGCCCGCGCGTTGGCGACCGCGACGGTGGAAATGTTCACGATGTCGTCGAACGCGCCGTCGACGATCAGGCGCACCGCCCGGCCGCGATAGCGCAAGAGGGCCAGCGCGCTGTGGAAGCCGAAGGCGAAGCGCGGGCCGAAGCGGCGCACGATGCGCGAGCGGTTGACCGCATCGACGATCAGTCCCGACAATCCGAGCGAAGCGATATTGGCGAAATAGCGCACGCGCGGGGCGCCGTTGCGCGACAGATAGCGCACGCGACCGACGTCGATCGAGCGGATGTGCGCCTGGCGCAGATGGGCGACCGCATCTTCGTCGCGCTCAAGGTGGCCGAACGCCTTGTTGAAGTCGCCGGGCCCCGGCACCAGCGCCAGCACCGCATCGGGTGAGACGGCGCCGTCGGCATCGAAGAAGCCGTTGACCGCTTCGTTGATGGTGCCGTCGCCGCCGACCGCGACGATTTCCGAATGACCTTCCTTCAGGGCTGCGGCAACCAACGCCGTGGCCTCGCCGCGCCGCCGCGGAAACGCCACCGACATGTAGGGATAAACCGCGGCCAGCGCCGGTTCGAGCACCCGCCAGCTGCGGCCGGTGTTGCCGCCGGGAGAACGCGGATCGACGATCACGAAAGCGCTCATGGCGACAAGGCTCCAATCGACGCGCGCACTTGTCAAGCGATCTCGTTCCGCCGAAGCTTCCAAGCCAGATGCGGGACATTCAATGACGCGCTTTCACGCCAACGGCGTTGTTCTCGACGCCGATGTTTTCGGGCCGGCGGACGGCATTCCGTTGCTCCTGATCCACGGCTTCGCCCAGCAGTCGATTGCCTGGGGCGAAGAGTGGGTCGACGGCTTTACGCGCGCCGGATTCAAGGTGATTACATACGATCACCGTGATACCGGCCTGTCACAAAAGTGGGACGGCGTGCTGCCCGATTTCGCGGCAATCTCGACGGCGGTGCGGGACGGGCGGGTACCGGATGTGCCCTATACGTTGTCGGACATGGCGGCCGACGCCGCCGCGCTGCTTGATGTACTGCAGATAGACAGCGCGCACATCCTCGGCGCTTCGATGGGCGGGATGGTCGCGCAGCTGATGGCGCTCGAACATCCGCACAAGGTGCGTTCGCTGACGCTGATCTTTTCGACACCGAGCGACAAGGATTTGCCGCCGGCAACGCGTGCGGCGCAGATCGCTTTGGTGTCCCGTCCGGCCGGTGAGGATCGTGCATCGGTCGTTGCCCACATCCTCGAAAGCCGCCGCGCTTATGCCTCTACCGGCTTCGCCCAGGATGAAGTGAAATCGGCCGAACACGCCGGGCGCTGCTACGACCGGATGTATTATCCCGAAGGCGCGCTGCGGCACTGGGCGGCGATTCTGGCGTCAGGCCCGCGCGGCGAGCGGCTGAAGGCGCTCGCTTGTCCGGCGCTGGTGCTGCACGGCACTGCCGACACGCTGATTCTGCCCGAGCACGGCCGCCGTCTGGCCTCCGTGATTCCGGGCGCCGTCTATCACGAGGTGATGGGGTGGGGGCACGACATGCCGCCCGAGCTGATCGCCCGCCTGCACGGGTTGATCGTGCCGTTCCTGAAAACGGCGGAGCAGAAATGAAAATGGCCGCGCGAGGCGGCCATTCCCGGGGCTGTGATGCCCAATTCGGCAGTGAAGGCTATTTGATCTTGCCTTCCTTGAATACGACGTGCTTGCGCAGCACCGGGTCGTATTTCCGGACCGTGAACTTCTCGGTCATGGTGCGGGTGTTCTTCTTCGTCACATAGAAAAAGCCGGTGCCGCCCTCGCTATTGAGCCGGATTTTTGCCGTTGTCGGCTTCGCCATAGGGATCTCCTGAAAAACGCCCGAAGGGTGGGCAACCTACTGACAAGGCGCGGGAAGTCAAGGCGACGGATCGACAAAAGCGCGCGCGCCCGCGTCAGAAGCAGTCGTAATACAATGGGCAGCCGAAAGTTACGTGAATCCAACGCAGTAGCGCCATCTCGACGAGCACGGCGGCGGCCACGATGACGGAGGCGAGGGCGACTTTTGACCCGGAAACCGGCCGGTGCGGCGCCTGGAACGACTTGCCGCAGGCCCTGCAGGTGAGAATCCATCCCGCCGGTGGGATGACGACCGCAAGGATCAGCGACACCGCCACGGCCAGCGCGGCGCGCGGGAACGGACGGCGCTGACGGAATTGTGTGCCGGCGCAAGCCGGGCAGGCGGGATCGTCGAGGTCGCCAATTTCGTCCGCCAACAGCGCGCGGAACACGCCATCGCGGCAGGCCTGTTCGACCTCGCGTGCCAGTTCGATCTCGTCGGACGAGACCTGGACTTTGACGCCGCTGAGGGCATTCGACAGATACCAGTTATTGGCGACATGCATCTCGTGCGAGACGAAAGCGTAAATCCCTTCCGCCCACAGCCGTCCGCGCAACAAATGCGCTTCATAGGGATCGCGGAAGGACGAGACGGTGACGAGCATGGTCGCTCACCCGCTTTGACACGGGACAACCTTAACGTGATTTCGCAATGGCGCTGATGCGGCTTAATTGCAGGCGTCGGAGGGCGAGATCACCTGAGCGAAACCGGCGCGGATGGATTTCACCGTCTTGCCGTTGGTTTCGAAGGCGATGCCGCGGCTCTTGTCGGGCGTCAGCACGATGATGGTGCGCCAGGTGGGATCGGCCGGATTGGGCTTCACCTTGGCACCGGGGTAGGCCTTCAGCACATCGGCTTCGGCCGAGCCGAGGCCGATGCCGGTGTCGGTCTGGGCCGAGGTATCGATATGCGTGGTGCCGTAGGTGACATCCAGGCGGATGAACTTCTGCCGCTCCATCGTGAAAAAGAGCCCCATTGGCTCGAACTGCGGCATGGTGAACTGCTGGCACGCGTCGGAGGCGCCGAGGCTGTAAGGCTTGTCGTACTGGACGATGCGTTCCACTTGTTCCGACGCCATGCCGAATTTGAGCGGGCCGTAGCCGTCGAGCGAGATGGTCGGCCCGTCTGCAGCCGCACTAGCCGAGACGAGCAGGGCCGCCGCCAGCAATCCGGTCACCAGGTGTTTCACGCGCTGCATCCTTGAAGCTTAGCTGCAGGCGTTGCTGAAGGCCACTACCGGATAGGCGCCGGCCCGGATGGTCGTGACTTTGGTGCCGTCGGTCTCGAACACGATGGCGCGCTGGCCGTCGGGCGTGTCGGCGAAGATGGTGTGCCAGCTCGGATCGCCGGAATTGGGCTTCACGCGGGCGTGGGGATAGGCCTTGCGGACATCCGCTTCGGTCGAGCCAAGGCCGAGACCGACGTCGGTCTTGATCGACGCCGGAATTTCGCTCTTGCCGACGTAGTCGATATTGATGCGGGTGAGAACGTTGGTTTCGATCACGAAACTGATGCCCGTGTTCGAAAGCATCGGAGTCGTCAGTACCGAACAGCCGTGGTTGTTGAACTGGCTGTAGCCGATCTTGTCACGCAAGATCTGCTCGAGTTTGTCGACCGGCAAACCGATCTTGATCGAGCCGAGGCCGTCGGCGCTGAGGCCATTGGGAATGTCGTATGCGAGAGCTGGAGTAGCAGCGATCAGAACCGACAGGACGAGGGCATACTTCATCGCATCATCTCCAGGCGCACGGGCGTGGCAGAACTTACGTGCCTGATTAGCTCATGTCCTGTCGCGCGTATCGTTAATCGCCGGTAATCAGACGAATTGCGACAAAGTTGGTCAGCGTCGGCGTTTGCTGCGCGGACGGACCACGGGCGCGCGACGGCGGGGCGCCGCCTCGTTCGCTTCGGCGAGATCGAAGCGCAGGCCCCCGGTCAGCGGCGCGGCCTCGGCCAGCTTCACGCGCAAAGTGTTGCCGAGAGCATAGGTTGTGCCGGAACGCTCGCCGACCAGGGCATGGCGGCGCTCGTCGTGGTGGAAATATTCCATGCCGAGCACACGCGCCGGCAACAAGCCTTCGGCGCCGGTATCAGCGAGCCGCACGAACAAGCCGAAGCGCGTCACGCCGGTGATGCGCGCATCGAAGGTCGCGCCGACGCGATCCTCCATGAACGCGGCGACGTAGCGGTCGGTGGAATCGCGTTCCGCCGCCATGGCGCGCCGTTCGGTGGTGGAGATGTGCTCCGCCGTGGCGCTGAGGCGGGCGATTTCCTTGTCGGTCAGCCCGGCGTCGCCGAGCTTCTGACTGCGGATGAGGGCGCGGTGTACGATGAGATCGGCATAGCGGCGGATCGGCGAGGTGAAGTGCGCATAGCGGACGAGGTTGAGGCCGAAATGGCCGACATTGCTGCTGTCGTAGATCGCCTGCGCCTGGGTCCTCAACACCACGTCGTTCATCACGAGTTCGTGCGGGCCGCCTTTGACGTTGGCGAGGATGCGGTTGAACACCGCCGGCTTGATCACCTGGCCCTTGGCGAAACTGACGTCGATGGTGCGCAGGTAATCCGAGAATCCGTGCAGCTTTTCCTTCGACGGCTCCTCGTGGACACGATAGATCAGCGGCGTTTTCGCTTTTTCCAGCGTCTCCGCGGCGGCAACGTTGGCGAGCACCATGAACTCCTCGATGAGTTTCATGGACTCCAGCCGCTCCTTGAAGGCGATGGAGGCGATCTTGCCGTCGGCGCCGATCTTGATCTGGCGTTCGGGCAAATCGAGATCGAGCGGATCGCGGGCGCCGCGTTCTTTCAACAGCACCAGATAGGCCGCCCACACGTCGTGCAGGGCGTTGCGTACCGTTTCCGACATGTCGGCATCGGGCCGGCCGTCGAACGCGCGCTGGGCCTGGGCATAGGTGAGACGCGCCGCCGAGCGCATCACGCCACGCAGGAATTCGTGGCGTCGCTTCCTGCCATTGGCGTCGAACACCATCCGCACCGCCAGGCACGGCCGGTCGACGCCTTCCTTCAGCGAGCACAGGTCGGCGGATAGTTTCTCCGGCAGCATCGGCACGACGCGGTCGGGGAAGTAGACCGAGTTGCCGCGTTTGAGCGCCTCGCGGTCGAGCGCCGAGCCCGGCGTGACGTAATGAGCCACGTCGGCGATGGCGACCAGGGTGACGTGGCCGCCCTTGTTGGCAGGATCGGTATCGGGCGCCGCCCACACCGCATCGTCGTGATCGCGGGCGTCGTCGGGATCGATGGTGAGCAGCGGAATGGCGCGCAGATCGGTGCGGCCCGCGGCGGACACCGGCCCTGCAGCGGCGGCTTCGTCGATCACCTCTTTGGGAAATTCGGTCGGAATGCCGTGGGCGTGAATGGCGATCAGCGAAACCGCCTTGGGCGCATCCATCGAGCCGATGCGTTCCACCACGCGAGCGCGCGGAAAACCGGACGAGCGGCCGGCGAGGGGTTCGCAGACCACGAGGTCGTTATCGACCGCGCCGAGAAGATCGCGCTTGTCGACGTTGAATTCGGATTTCGATTTGCGGTCGATCGGGGCGATGCGCGCCAAGCCGCCTTCCACCCGTACGACGCCGAGCACTTTGTGCGCCGAGGCGCCCAGCCGCTTGATGACCTTGGCCTCGAAGCCGTCGTCCGATGGCGTCAGCCGCGCCAGCACGCGCTCGCCGCGGCCGATGGCGTCTTCGGTGACGACGATGATTTGCGGCGGCTCGTCGTTGGAATCCCACCGGCTTGGCCGCGCCAAAAGTTCGCCGTCGGGGTCCTGGCCGACGATGTCGAGCACGGCGATTTCAGGGATCGTGCCGGGGCGCTGATAGCCTTTCTTGCGACTGCCCTTGAGCAGGCCTTCGCCTTCCAGCTCCTTCAGGATGCGCTTTAATATGATGCGGTCGGAACCCTTGATGCCAAGGGTTTTCGACAGATCGCGCTTGGTCGCGCCCGGGTCCGCCACCAACGCATCAAGCACACGCTGCCGATCGATGGGCGGCGCGTTCTTGTTCGATCCGCGAGGCATTTTTATTCCGCCGCCGCTTTCACCGGCTTCTTTTTCGCCGCCGCCTTTTTCACGGTCTTCTTCTTGGCCGCCGTCTTCTTGGTCGGCGCGGCCTTCTTGGCCGCGGGCTTCTTCGCCGCTTCCGCTTTCTTCGCTGCCGCCTTGGCTGCTTTTTCCGCCTTCAGCTTCTGCTTCGGGCTCGGGCCCTTGGCGGCGCGTTCGGCGATCAGCATCAGCGCCTGGTCCAGGCTCAAGGTCATCGGCTCGGTGCCGTTCGGAACCGTCGCGTTGGTGACGCCGTCGGTGACGTACGGCCCATAGCGGCCTTTCATCAGCTTGACGGCGACGCCGGCGGGATTGTTGCCGAGTTCCTTGAGCGCTTCGGCACCGCGGCGGCCGGCGCCACGCGCCTTCTTCTCGGCGAGGATGGTGACGGCGTGGTTGAGGCCGATGTTGAAGACGTCTTCCGGCGACTCCAGCGAGGCGTAGCTGCCGTCGTGGGCGACATAGGGCCCGAAGCGGCCGAAATTGGCGGTGATCGGCTTCTGGGTCTCGGGATGGATGCCGACTTCACGCGGCAGCGACAGCAGCCGGACGGCATATTCCAGCGTCACGTCGGCAACGTCGGTGCCCTTGGGCAGACCGGCGCGCTTGGGCTTGTCGCCTTCGCCGAGCTGGACGTAGGGACCGAAGCGGCCCGAGCGCAGCGATACATCGGTGTCGGTTTCAGGGAACTTGCCGAGCACCTTGGGTTCGCCCGAGCCTTCGCCGTTGGTCTGGCCGAGCTGGCGGGTGTAGCGGCATTCGGGATAGTTGGAACAGCCTACGAAGGCGCCGAAACGCCCTAATTTCAGGCTCAAGCGGCCGTCGCCACAGGTTGGGCAAATGCGCGGGTCGGTACCTTCGGCGTTCGGCGGGAAGATGTGCGGGCCGATGACTTCGTTGAGCGCATCGATCACTTGCGAGATCTTGAGATCCTTGGTGTCGCCGATGGCGGCGGAGAAATTGCGCCAAAAATCCTCCAGCAGCTTCTTCCAGTTGAGGGCGCCGGCCGAAACCTCGTCGAGCTTTTCTTCGAGATCGGCGGTGAAATCGTATTCGACGTAGCGATTGAAGAAGTTGACCAGGAAGGCGGTGACGATGCGGCCCTTGTCCTCGGGAATGAAGCGGTTGCGCTCCAGCCGGACATAGGCGCGCTCGCGCAGCACCGACAGAATGGAGGCATAGGTCGACGGGCGGCCGATGCCGAGTTCTTCAAGCTTGCGCACCAGGCTCGCTTCCGAATAGCGCGGCGGCGGCTCGGTGAAATGCTGCTCGGGCAGCGTCTTTTCGATCGTGGCGGGATTGCCGGCGGCGACGCGCGGCAGGCGGTTGCCGTCTTCGTCGGTCTCGTCGTCGTGGCCTTCCTGGTAAAGCGTCAGGAAGCCGTCGAACAGGAGCACGCTGCCGGTGGCGCGCAGGGTGATCTGCTTGTCGGCCGAAACGACATCGACGGTGGTGCGTTCGAGTTCGGCGCTTTCCATCTGGCTGGCGATGGCGCGCTTCCAGATCAGTTCGTAGAGCCGGGCCTGATCGGCATCGAGTTTCTTGGCGACGCTCTCCGGGGCGCGTTGGAAGCTGGTCGGACGGATGGCTTCGTGCGCTTCCTGGGCGTTCTTCGCCTTGGAGGTATAGGCGCGCGGCACTTTCGGCACATAGCGCTCGCCGAAGCGTTCGCCGGTAACCGAACGGGCCTCGTGAATGGCGCTGCCGTCCATGGTGACGCCGTCGGTACGCATATAGGTGATGAGGCCGACGGTTTCGCCGCCGACGTCGACGCCTTCATAGAGTTGCTGCGCCACCTGCATGGTGCGCTTGGCCGAAAAGCCAAGCTTGCGGCTGGCTTCCTGCTGCAGTGTCGAGGTGATGAACGGCGGGGCGGGGTGGCGCTTGACCGGCTTGGATTCCACCGAGCCGATGGCGAATTTGCGCGCCTTGATCGCCGCGACGGCCGCATCGGCGTCGGTCTTGCTGGCGATGCCGAGCTTGTCGAGCTTCTTGCCCTCGAGATGGGTCAAATGGGCGGTGAACGGCGTCGGCGCGGCGTCTTCGCCATAGGCCAGAACATTGGCGTCGACCGTCCAGTATTCCTGGGTGCGGAACTTTTCGATTTCGAGTTCGCGGTCGACGACCAGGCGCAGCGCCACCGACTGAACGCGGCCGGCCGAGCGTGCGCCGGGCAGCTTGCGCCACAGCACCGGCGACAGGGTGAACCCGACCAGATAGTCGAGCGCCCGGCGGGCGAGATAGGCATCCACCAGTTCGCCGTTGATCTGGCGAGGGTGGGCGATGGCGTCGAGGACGGCGGCTTTGGTGATGGCGTTGAAGGTCACGCGCTCGACATGGACGTGGCCGAGCGCCTTTTTGGCCTTCAAGACCTCCAACACATGCCAGGAAATGGCTTCGCCTTCGCGATCCGGGTCAGTGGCCAGGATCAGTTTGTCGGCGGTTTTGACCGCGTCGGCGATGTCCTTGATCCGCTTCTGGGCCCGCTCGTCGACATGCCAGTCCATGGCAAAGTCCTCCTCGGGCCGCACCGAGCCGTCCTTGGGAGGCAGGTCGCGGATGTGGCCGAAGCTGGCGAGGACTGTGTAGCCGGAGCCAAGGTACTTGTTGATGGTCTTGGCTTTGGCAGGCGATTCAACAACGAGAACGTTCATCAGACAGGGAACTCAGGTGAAGCGTGACAGGGGGTTATGTAGGGAGGGGGGACACTGGGGGAAGGGGTGGAACGGTGTCAACGCGCGATTTGGGAAGGGTGCCTATACTAAAGATTGCAATTTTGCCGTGCTGTAGGCTTATTAGAACCTGTAGTTGCATTTCCCGGGGCGATTTCCTATCTTTCCCTTTCCGTAAACTTGCGAACCGCAACCATGCCCTCACCTTCGCTCGCTGGATTTTCGCCTTCCGAAACCGCTCGCTATACCGGTGACATGCTCGACAGCCTGAGCCGGATCGCCACCCGCCAGGGGCAGGCCCTTTTGGCGCATTTGCTGGATTTGGCAGCCGTCGAAGCCAAGATCCAGGGCGGTCAGGCCGACCAGGACACCGCATTACCCGGGTGACGGGTCAGCTTTCCTGCCAGTTCCAGTTCGAGCAGAACGGCGATCACCGCCGGGGGCGGGGCACTACAGACGCGAATCAGTTCATCCACACTTACGGGTGAAGGGCCAAGCGCCTCTGCCACCGCCGCACGCACCCGGTCGACGTCGCCCTCGCCGAAGAGATCGCTGCCCAGTTGGTCGCGGACCGGTTCGTCGAAGCCGCTCCCCAGCATCGGCCGCAGCACGGCGAGGACATCGTCCGCCGTTTCGGTCAAGGTGGCGCCGTCGCGAATCAGGCGGTTGGCGCCCTTGGCCCGCGGATCGAGCGGCGAGCCCGGCACCGCAAACACCTCGCGGTTCTGTTCCAGGGCGAAGCGGGCGGTGATCAGCGAGCCGGAGCCTTCTGCCGCCTCCACCACCACGACGCCGCGGCTGATGCCGGAAATGATGCGGTTGCGGCGGGGAAAGTGGCGCGCTTGCGGCTGCTCGCCGAGCGGCATTTCGGAGACGATGGCACCTTCCGCCGCCAGCCGCTGATAGAGACCGCGGTTCTCGGGCGGATAAACAATATCGGCGCCACCCGCCACCACTGCGACGGTGCCGGACGCCAGCGCGCCCTCATGCGCCGCCGTATCGATGCCGCGCGCCATGCCGGAGACGACCACCAGCCCGGCCTTGCCAAGCGATGCGGCGAGCATCTCGGCGAGTTTGCGTCCCAGCGCCGAGGCGTTGCGCGCGCCGACCATCGCCACCATCTCGCGCTGCAAAAGGCTGGCGTGGCCGATCACCGAAATCGCCGGTGGGGGTGGATCGAGGGCCGCGAGCCCGCGCGGAAAATCGCCTTCGCACGAGGCGATCATGCGGCCGCCGAATGCCGCCAGCATGTCCAGCTCGTGTTCGATCAAGCCGCGATCGGGCACTTGGGGCGGTATGCCGCCGCCGCGCCGGGCCAATCGCGGCACTGCCTCGAGCGCCGCCGCCGTCGATCCGAACCGCGCCATCAACTGCGCGAAGGTCACCGGGCCGACGTTGGGCGTTCGCGCCAGCTGCAACCACTGAACGCGTTCGGACGGAGCCAGAGTGCGGGACATGTCAGTCGCCCGGTTGCGGAGTTGGTTTTTTCTGACCGATGCGTGGCTCGGCGCCGTGCCACAGCCGGTAGATGTTTTCGTGATGGGTGATGAAAATCACGATGGTGAGCAACAGCGCAAAGATCGCGAAGGTGAGTTCCCCGAACGCGATCATGTACGCCGGTGCAAGCGCTGCCGCGGTCAGTGCCGATAGCGACGAGTATTTGAGGATGAAGGCCATCGCCAGCCAAGTCGCGACCACCAACAGGCCGACGGGCCAATAAACGCCGAGCAGCACGCCGATGAAGGTGGCAACGCCTTTGCCGCCGCGAAATCTCAGCCACAGCGGCAGGATATGTCCGAACACAGCGGCGAGGCCGGCGACCATCGCGCCCGAAGGCCCGAATAGCGCGCCGGCGAGCAGCACCGCTGCCATGCCCTTGCCGCCGTCGAGCAGCAGCGTCAGCGCCGCCGCCCATTTCTTACCCGTGCGCAGAACGTTGGTGGCGCCGATGTTGCCCGAGCCGATCTTGCGCACGTCGCCGAGGCCGGCGGCGAGACTGATCAACAGGCCGAATGGAATCGAGCCGAGCCCGTAGCCGATCAGCGTGGCGAGCCCCGCTCCGGTCCAGGTGAGGGCAGCCATGCCGTTCATCGCGGCGCCCCGCGGTCGAAGACGCAATGGCCCGCGACGAAAGTCTTCATCGCCTGACCCTGGAACAGCCGCCCTTTGAACGGCGTGTTGCGCGAACGCGAGCGCAGCAGTTCCGGTTCGACCACGAATGGCCGGTCGGGATCGATCAGCGCGATGTCGGCGGGGGCGCCTTTCGCCAGGACGCCCGACGCCAGTCCGAGAAGCTTCGCCGGCGCAGAGGTCAGGGCCTTCAGCACATGCAGCAGATCGGCGCTGCCGTCGTGATAGAGCCCGAGCGCGACCGGCAGCAGGGTTTCAAGCCCCGCCGCGCCGAAGGCGGCCTGGGCATAGGGCTGGCGCTTGGTGTCGGCGGCCTGCGGATCGTGGCTCGACACGATCACGTCGATGATGCCCGAGGCCACGCCTTCCACCATCGCGACGCGATCGGCTTCGGCACGCAGCGGCGGCTTCACTTTCATGAAGGTGTAGTAGGGACCGACATCGAGTTCGTTCAGCGCCAGATGATGGGCCGCAACGCCGCAAGTGATCGGCAGGCCGCGTGCCTTCGCCTTGGCGATGACCTCCAGCGAAGCGCGGCAGGAAATCTGGCCGAAGTGGTAACGCGCGCCGGTCAGTTCGACGAGGCGGATGTCGCGTTCGACGATCATGGTCTCGGCCAGCGCGGGGGCGGCGGGCAGACCGAGCCGCATGGCGTATTCGCCTTCGTTGACGGCACTGCCTTCGGTAAGGTCCGGGTCTTCGGCATGGGCCACCACCAGGGCGTCGAAGCTGGAGGCGTAGGCGAGCGCGCGCCTGAGCACGCGGGTGTTGGAAATCGTGCGGTCGCCGTCCGTGAAGGCCACGGCGCCGGCTTCTTTCAAGAGGCCGATTTCCGTCATCACTTCGCCGGCCAGATGCCGGGTCAGCGCCGCCATCGGCAGCACATTGACCTTGGCGGTGGCCTCGGCGCGGCGGCGGATGAAATCGACTAGCGACGGTTCGTCGATCACCGGATCGGTATTGGGCATCACGATGATGGTCGTGACGCCACCCGCCAGCGCCGCGCGCGACGCGCTCGCCAGGGTTTCGCGGTGCTCGCTGCCCGGTTCGCCGGTGAAGACGCGGCAGTCAATCAGGCCCGGCGACAGCACCATGCCGCGGCAGTCGATGACGTCGGGGGCATTGCGGTCGACATCGTGGAACAGGTCGGGACCAACGTCGGCAATCTTGCCGTTCTCGACCAGCAGCCCGCCCTTGGCATCGAGCCCGCTCGCCGGGTCGATCAGCCGGGCGTTGCAGAAGAGGGTGCGCCGCCCGTCCATCAATGATGCTCCCCGGCCGGAAGTCCGCGCCCCAGGGCATCGAGCACCGCCATGCGGATGGCAACGCCCATCTCCACCTGCTCGTGGATCAGGCTGACTTCGATGTCGTCGGCGACGGCGGAATCGATTTCAACGCCGCGGTTCATCGGGCCCGGATGCATCACCAGGGCGCCGGGCTTGGCATAGGCCAGCTTCTCGCGGTCGAGGCCCCAATAGCGGAAATATTCGCGGGTGGAGGGCACAAAGGCGCCGCTCATGCGCTCAAGCTGCAGCCGCAGCATCATGACGATGTCGGCGCCCTTGAGGCCTTCTTTCATGTCGGTGAAGGTTTCGACGCCGAAGCGCGTTACGTCGCCCGGCATCAGCGTCTTGGGACCGACGAGCCGCACGCGCGCGCCCATTTTGCCGAGCAGATGGATGTTGGACCGCGCCACCCGGCTGTGCAGGACGTCGCCGCAGATCGCCACCGTCAGGCCCTGGAACGACTTGCCCCGGCGCCGGATGGTAAGGGCGTCGAGCAGCGCCTGGGTCGGGTGCTCGTGCGATCCGTCGCCGGCGTTGACGACACAGCAGTTCACCTTGCGCGCCAGCATCGACACGGCGCCGGAAGCGTTGTGGCGGACGACGAGAATGTCCGGCCGCATCGCGTTCAGCGTGGTGGCGGTGTCGATCAGGGTTTCGCCCTTGGTGACCGACGAGGTCTTGACCGACATGTTCATCACGTCGGCGCCGAGCCGCTTGCCCGCCAGCTCGAAGGAACTCTGGGTGCGGGTTGAGGCCTCGAAGAACAAATTGATGACCGTGCGGCCCTTGAGCACGGACACCTTCTTCTCTTTGGCGCGGCCGAGCGCCACATATTCTTCGGCAAGGTCGAGAAGGCCGGCGATTTCGCCGACGGAAAGCCGTTCGATGCCAATCAGATGGCTGGACTGCAGGATTGGCTGAAGGGCCTTGGTCATCAAGGCGCGGTTATATCAGGCGGACGGGGCGGGGCAAGATGCCTCGCCGCCCGGCTCACAGGAATTCGGTCCCTCAATACGCCTTGCCGGTCAGGCGGTAGACGATCAGGCCGATGTCTTCGTGGATTGCGAGATCGGCGCGGTCCAGATTGTCGGTGAACTCGGTGTAGCCGAACTTGGAAATGGTGTTGGTTGTGTAATCCGCCGGCCACGGGAGCATCGGCCAGCCGACCTTGGCCGCGATCGCCATGGTGCGCGGCATGTGGAGGGCGGAAGTGACCACCACCCAGGTCTCGCCGGGCTTTGGTTTCACTATCGCCTTCGAGTAGACGAAGTTCTCCGACGTGTTGCGGGATTTCGACTCGATCACCAACCGTTCGGGCGGCAGACCGAGATCGGTCAGGATGGCGCGCGCGGCGGCGGCCTCGGAGTGGGGATTCGTCACCGGCAGCAGTCCCGATGAGTACACCACCCGGGCCTCGGGATGGCGCCGGGCCAGTTCATAGCCTGCGACCAGACGGCTCAGGCCATAAGACGAATTGGGCGTCCCGCGGGTGAGATAGATGTCGGCGTTCAGACCGCCGCCGAGAATCAGGATGCCGTCGATGTGCTGCGGCAGGGTCGGGCGCGGGTACTGGTTCTCGATCGGGCGCATCAGCCATACGCTCACGGGCGTGAAGCCGAACACAATCAGGATCGCGGCCGAGATCGCGGCGCAGATGTGGGCGGCGCGTTGGCGCCTGCGATAGAGGAGCACCACTGCGGCCAGCACCAGCCAAGCCGCGATATGGCTCGGCGCACAGACGATCCAGAACAGTTTCGACAGGCCGAAAAACATCTCTTACCCGTGGTCTGGTTCGGTGGCGATATCCTCGAGCTCGCGCCCGGCCGGTTCGGGCAGCGACAGCAGCGCAACGAGCGCGATCGGCATCACCGCCAGCAGCACCAGCGAAGCCGGACCATGGGAATGGTTATGGCCGAAGCCGTGATTGTCGAAGAAGGTGTAGAGCGGCCCTTCCAGCACCAGCCCGACGGCGCCGACCAGCATGGCGGTGAGATAGCGAAGCCCCGACACCGTGGCGCGATAGGCCGTCGGCACCAGCTCCGCCGACAGGCCGGCGATCAGGGCGTCGGCGATCAGGAAGCCGAGGAAGGCGGGAATCCAGCACAGCCACATATTGGGAATGGACCAGCCGCCGTAAAACCCGATGAACCCGATCGACGACAGCACGCAGCCGCCAATCGCCGTGGCGCGACGGCCGATATGGTCGCTCAGCCGTCCGGCGAGGATGGTGATGGCGACCGCCAACAGGCCGCCGGGGATGACCAGCAACGTCGTCTGATACGGCGCGAAGGCGTAATTGGCCTGCAGGTATTTCGGCCACAGGAACTCGGCCGGCCAGATGGCGAAGCCAAAGGCGCCCGCAGCAACCAGGATGCCCATCAGCCGCCGTGGATGTTCCTGCGCCAGGCGCCGGGTCTGATCGAGCGCCTTGGCGAGCCGCGACGACAATTTCTCGACTTCATGCTCGCGCGCTTCGAAGCGTTTGGTCTCCGGCAGGCCGCGCCGCATGTAGGCGACCAGGAACAGCGGGATCGAACCGATCACATACAGACTGCGCCAGCCGAACGGCAGCAAGGTCACCGCCGCAAACACCGCCGTGGCGACGCCGCCGCCCATGTAGTTCAGCGAGGCAAGGGTCCCCGTCGACCAGCCCCGCGCCGCCGCCGCCATTTCCTCGGCGATGACGACATAGCACAGCATTTCCTCGGCATAGCCGAACACCCGCGTCATGATCTGGCAGAGGATGAACTGGTTGGCGTCCTGTACGAAGCCGGTCGCCAGCGTTGCCAGGGCTTGGCCGAAAATGGTGATCAGCAGCAGTCGGCGCCGCCCCACCATGTCGGCGGTCCAGGCCAGGATCAGCGCCGCCACCGTCGCCACCCGGATCAGGGCGAGCATCGGCGACAGCCGGTCTTCGGGAATGTTGAGGCTCGCCTGAATCTGCGAGGCGGCCAGCCCGAACACGTTCATGTCGTAGCCGGCGAACAGCATCGCCACGCCGACCAGCAGGAACACGCGTTCCTGACGGACCGTCATCCCGCCCGGAGGCCTCAGGCCCGGCGGCATCCAGCGGACATTGATGAGGCGATCGTCAGCCGCGGAGACGCCCATGGTTTCCCCCAAGCACTCTTTATATATGGCGTAACCGGTCGAGTGCGCCCTGGAGAATATAGGCCGCTGCCATTTTGTCCACGACCGCGGCGCGGCGGCGGCGGGAAACGTCGGCATCGAGCAGGGTCAGGGTGACGGCGGCGGTGGACAGGCGCTCGTCGACCATGATGATCGGCAGCGGTGAGCGGGCGGCGAAATTGCGGGCAAAGGCGCGTGCCGATTGCGCCGAAGGTCCGTCGCTGCCGTCCATGTTGAGCGGCAGGCCGATCACCAGCCCGCCGACGCCTTGGGCAGCGATGATGGCCTCGAGCTTGACCGCGTCGGCGCCGAACTTGCCGCGCTTCAGGGTCTTCATCGGCGTCGCCACCGTGAGCAGCGTATCGGACAGTGCCAGTCCGATCGTCTTCTCGCCGAGGTCGAGCCCGAGAAGGCGGCTGCGCGGGGTCAGCGCGGATTTGAGATTTTCGAGGTCCTGAATGGACATACGCGGGCTTTAGCCCACCCTTTGCCACTTTGCTAGGCGGGGGACCTCTGTCCGCGCACATTTTGTCGCGGGCTCGCCTGCACGTGGCTCGGCCAAAGCGGCAAAGCGGCTTGCCTGTCAGCCCCCCTCGCGATAGCAAGTCATTGAAGGTGAACGGCCACTCCGTTCGGTTCAGGGATTCTCTGCCATGGCTGTAGATAAAGAGACTGTCCGGCGCATCGCTCGGCTTGCCCGGTTGAAGCTGGAAGAAGAACGCGTGGAGCCGATGATGGGCGAGCTGAACGGCATTCTCGGCTGGATTGAGCAGCTCAAGGAAGTCGATGTCGAAGGCGTCGAGCCGATGACCAGCGCCGTCGACCACAAGCTCAAGATGCGCGAAGACGTGGTGACCGAGCCGAACAATGCCGACGCCCTGATGGCGAATGCTCCGGGCGGCGAGGATCACTTCTTCGTCGTGCCGAAAGTGGTGGAGTAGAACATGGCCGATCTCACCGAACTTACTTTGGCCGAGGCCCGCGATGCGGTCGCCTCCAAGGAGGTCTCGTCGCGGGAGTTGACGCAGGCTTTTCTCAAGGCGATGGACGAGGCACGGGCGCTCAACGCCTACATCACCGAGACGCCCGACATTGCGCTCGCCATGGCCGATGCCTCCGACAAGCGCATCGCAGCGGGCGAGGCGCGGCCGATGGAAGGCCTGCCGGTCGGCATCAAGGATCTTTATTGCACCAAGGGCGTGAAGACGACTGCGGGCTCGAAAATCCTCGAGAATTTCGTGCCGCAGTACGAATCCACCGTCTCACAGAATTTGTGGGACAACGGCGCGGTGATGTTGGGCAAACTGAACCTCGACGAATTCGCAATGGGTTCGTCGAACGAGACCAGCGCCTATGGCAATTGCATCAGTCCGTGGCGCGCCAAGAATTCCACGACGCAGCTCGTGCCCGGCGGCTCGTCGGGCGGCTCGTCGTGCGCCGTTTCCGCGCGGCTGGCGCTGGGGGCGACCGCCACCGATACCGGCGGTTCAATCCGCTGCCCGGCGGCGGTGACTGGCACAACCGGCATCAAGCCGACCTACGGCCGCTGCTCGCGCTGGGGCATCGTTGCGTTTGCCTCGTCGCTCGATCAGGCCGGTCCGATCAGCCATACGGTGCGCGACTGCGCCATCATGCTGAAGGCGATGGCCTCGGTCGATCCCAAGGATTCCACCAGCGTCGACCTGCCGGTGCCCGATTACGAGGCCGACCTCGAAAACGGCGTCAAAGGCCTGCGCATCGGCATCCCGAAGGAGTACCGGCTGGACGGCACCGCGCCCGAGATCACTGCGATCTGGGACAAGGGCGTCGAGTGGCTGAAGGCGCAGGGGGCGGAGATCGTCGAGATTTCGCTGCCGCACACCAAGTACGCGCTCCCCACCTATTATATCATCGCCCCGGCGGAGTGCTCGTCCAATCTCGCGCGCTATGACGGCGTGCGCTACGGCCACCGCGCCAGCGATCCCAAGGATCTGATCGACCTGTACGAACGTTCGCGTGCGGAGGGTTTTGGGGCGGAAGTGCGCCGCCGCATCCTGATCGGCACTTACGTGCTGTCGGCCGGCTACTACGACGCCTATTACCTCCGCGCCCAGAAGGTCCGCGCCCTGATCGCGCGCGATTTCGCCGAGGCCTACAAGAAGTGCGACGTGATCCTGACGCCCGCCACGCCGGCGCCGGCCTTCGGCATCGGTGAGAAGGTGGCCGATCCCGTCACCATGTATCTTTACGACGTGTTCACCGTGACGGTGAACCTCGCCGGCCTGCCGAGCATCGTGGTTCCGGCGGGGATCAACGACGCCGGACTGCCGCTCGGGCTGCAGCTCATCGGCCGGACGTTCGACGAGGCGACGCTGTTCCGCGCCGGCCGGGCGATCGAAATGGCGGCCGACTTCAAGGCGAAACCCGAAAAGTGGTGGAGGGCTTGATGCGCAAAATCATTTCCAGCGGTTCGAAGTTCGAGCCGGAACTCGGTTTCTCGCGGGCGATCCGGGTGGGGTCGCACATCACGGTGTCGGGCACTGCCGCCATCGGTCCCGACGGCAAGACCGCGGGCATCGGTGATGCCGCCAAGCAGGCCCGGCGTATTTTCGAGATTGTCGGTCAGGCGCTCGGCGAGGCCGGGGCTTCCTTCAAGGACGTGGTGCGCACCCGCATCATGCTGCGCCACATCGAAGACTGGAAAGTCGTGGGGCAGGTCCACGGCGAGGTGTTCGGCGACATCCGTCCCGCCACCTGTTTTGTTCAGGTCGGCCGCTTCATCGACCCCGATTGGCTGGTCGAGATTGAAGTGGATGCCTTTGTCGAGAGCGATACCCCATGAACGAGCGGACCAGCAAACTGATCCAGGGCAGCACCGGCGGCTGGGAAGTCGTCGTCGGTTTGGAAGTCCATTGCCAGGTTCTCACGAAGGCCAAGCTGTTTTCCGGCGCTGCGACGGCGTTCGGCGCCGATCCGAACAGCCAGGTCAGCTTCGTCGATGCGGCGATGCCGGGCATGCTGCCGGTTATCAACAGGTTTTGTGTCGAGCAGGCAGTGCGTACCGGCCTCGGGCTCAAGGCGCAGATCAATCTGGCGTCTGTTTTCGACCGTAAGAATTACTTCTACGCCGATCTTCCCGCCGGTTATCAGATTTCGCAGTACAAAAATCCGGTCGTCGGCGAAGGCGAGGTCCTGATCGACCTTCCCGGCGGCGACGTCGCGCGGGTCGGCATCGAACGGCTCCATCTCGAGCAGGATGCGGGCAAGTCGATCCACGATCAGCATCCCGATCACTCGTTCGTCGACCTCAATCGGGCCGGCATCGCCCTGATGGAGATCGTCACCCGCCCCGATATGCGCTCGGCCGAAGAGGCGTCGCTGTTCCTCAGGAAGCTGCGGGCGATCGTGCGCTATCTCGGCACCTGTGACGGCAACATGGAGGAGGGCTCCATGCGCGCCGACGTCAACGTATCGGTGCGAAAGCCCGGGACGGCGCTGAATACTCGCTGTGAAATCAAGAACATGAACTCGATGCGCTTCATCGTGCAGGCGATCGAATACGAAAGCCGCCGGCAGATCGACGTGCTCGAATCCGGCGGTACGATCCAGCAGCAGACGCTGCTGTTCGATACCAAAAACGGCGAGACGCGGCCGATGCGGTCCAAGGAAGAGGCGCACGACTACCGCTACTTCCCCGACCCCGATCTGCTGCCGCTGGTGCTGGAGCAGTCATGGGTGGATGCGATCGCGTCGTCGTTGCCAGAACTGCCGGATGCAAAAAAGGATCGCTTCCTGGCGATGGGGCTCAACACCTATGACGCCCTCGTGCTCGTCGCCGAAAAGGAAACTGCCGAGTATTTCGAGGAGATGCTGGCAGCTGGCGTCGATGCAAAATCGGCTGCTAACTGGTTGAACAATGAGTATTTTGGCCGCTTGAACAAGGCGGGGCTTGCGATCGCGGACGGTCCGGTGAGTGCCGCCGTCAACGCCGAGATCATCAAGATGGTCGGCGAGAACATCATCTCGGGCAAGATCGCGAAAGACGTTCTTGATATCGTTTGGAGCGAAGGCGGCGATCCGCGTGCGATCGTCGAAGCGCGCGGTCTCAAGC
>NZ_JBWZET010000033.1:0-45569 GCF_056722145.1 Rhizomicrobium sp.
TCGCTGGTCTGCACGCTCCACGCCTGGGCTTCGATCAGCGGCGGCTTGGTGCGGCGGTAGCCGGCATCCTTGTTGGCCTGGGCGCGCTTCCAGCCGGGGCTGTCATAGGTTGAAGCGAAGCCGCTCATGTTGTCGCGGAAGCCGGCGTTGCCGCCGTAAAAACCTTCATCCACGGTGGTTTCAACGTGTTCTTCCGGCAATTCGTTGATGAAGCGGCTGGGCAGCGCGCTTTGCCAGGAGCCGTGCACGCGCCGATTGGCGGCGAACGAAATCCGTGCCCGCTTTTTGGCGCGGGTGAGGCCGACATAGGCCAGCCGGCGTTCTTCTTCGAGCCCGGCAAGGCCGTTCTCATCCATGGTGCGCTGGCTCGGAAACAATCCCTCTTCCCAGCCGGGCAGGAACACGGTGTCGAATTCGAGTCCCTTGGCGGCGTGCAGCGTCATCAGGTTGAGCCGGTCTTCGGTGTCGTTCTGCTCGACGTCCATCACCAGCTGAATGTGCTCCAAAAAAGCCGCCAGCGATTCGAAGCCTTCCATCGAGCGCACCAGTTCCTTCAAGTTATCCAGCCGTCCCGGCGCTTCCGCCGATTTGTCGGCCTTCAGCATGTCGGTGTAGCCGGATTCATCCAAAATCATCTCGGCCAATTCCGTGTGCGGCAGATGACGCGAAACATCGCTCCAGCGCAGGAAACTGGCGGCGAGCTCGTTCAGCGCCTTCTTGGCTTTGGGCGGCAGTTCGTCGGTTTCCACGATCTCGCGCGCGGCGGCGAGCAGCGGCAACTGCCGGGCGCGGGCGAAGGTATGCAGCGTCTGCACGCTGGCATCGCCGATACCGCGCTTGGGCTTGTTGACGATGCGCTCGAAGGCGAGATCGTCGTCGGCCTGGGCGGTGAGGCGCAGATAGGCCATGGCATCGCGGATTTCGGCGCGTTCGTAAAAGCGCGGGCCGCCGATCACCTTGTAGGGCAACCCCAGCGAGATGAAGCGGTCTTCGAATTCGCGCATCTGGAACGAGGCGCGCACCAGGATCGCCATCTGGGAATAGAGATGGCCGCCGCGATGCAGGTCTTCGGCCGCTGCCGAGACGTTGCGGGCTTCCTCTTCGGCGTCCCACACGCCCTGTACCTTGATCTTCTCGCCGGCATCGCCGTCGGTCCACAGCGTCTTGCCGAGGCGGCCCTTGTTGGCTTCGATCAGGCCCGAGGCAGCGCCCAGAATCGATGGCGTCGAGCGGTAATTGTGTTCGAGGCGGATCACCTTGGCGCCGGGAAAATCGCGTTCGAAGCGCAGGATGTTTTCCACCTCGGCGCCGCGCCAGCCGTAAATCGACTGGTCGTCGTCGCCGACGACGCAGACATTGCCGCGCCCGCCCCCCCCGTTTCCGCCACCGAGCAGCTTCAGCCACAGATACTGCACCACGTTGGTGTCCTGGTATTCGTCGACCAGGATGTAGCGGAAGCGGTCGCGGTACTCGGCGAGCACGTCGGGATGATCGCGCAGGATCGACAGCGTATCGAGCAACAGATCGCCGAAATCGCAGGCATTCAGCGACCGCAGCCGCTGCTGGTACATCGCGTAAAGCGTGCGGCCCTTGCCGAAGGCGAAGCCGTGTGCCTCGCCATCAGGCACGTCGTCGGGGCGCAGGCCGCGGTTTTTCCAGCCGTCGATCATCGCCGCCAGCGTCCGCGCCGGCCAGCGCTTGTCGTCGATTGCTTCGGCTTCAAGCAGCTGCTTCATCAGCCGCAGCTGGTCGTCGGTGTCGATGATGGTGAAGTTCGATTTGCGCCCCGCCAGTTCGGCGTGCCGGCGCAGCATGCGGGCGCCGATGGAATGGAACGTGCCCAGCCACTGCATGCCTTCCACGACGCCGCCGATCAGCGAACCGATGCGATCTTTCATCTCGCGGGCCGCCTTGTTGGTGAAGGTCACCGCCAGGATCTGTCCCGGCCAGGCTTTGCGCATGTAGAGGATGTGGGCGAGGCGGGTGGTGAGCACGCGCGTCTTGCCGGTGCCGGCGCCGGCCAGCACCAGAACCGGGCCGTCGGTCGCTTCCACCGCGGCGCGCTGCTCGGCGTTGAGGCCCTTCAGGTACGGCGGTTCGCGCACCGGTGCAGGCGTTGCGGGTTCGTGCCCGAAGGCGGAATCGAGCGGGTCTTCGTAATTGCCGATCATGATTCCGACGTTCTAGCAGGCGGGACGTGAAAGTTCACGTCCTGTTCTGCCGCGGGCCTACTCGTCGAGCTTGTGGCCTTCCAGGCGCTTGTCGGCGTGGGCGGCCATGACCTTGGCCTTCTGGTGAGCGCTTTTGGCGATGCCGTGCTTGGCCCGATTGGCTTCAGCGACGACTTCTTTCTCGTGACGCGCCTTCACCTTGCGAGCGTTGCGGAGATTGACGACGTTGCTCATGCTGGTTCCATGGCCCGTTTGTACGCCGGGCGGGCGGTGAGGCGGGCAGTATACGCCTTCAAGACCGGCGTTTCATTCATCACCTTGAACGCCAGCATGTAAATGATGGCGCCGCCGACCACGATATCGGCCGCGGAAAAGCGCTCGCCCAACAGATAGTCGCGGCTGGCCAACGTGCGGTTGAGGAATGCTTCCACTTCGTCGGCCGGGGCCCAGCCCATGGCGCCGGCGACATGCGCAACGTTCAGCCGGCGCATCAGCAGGGCGGGTTCAAGCACGCCGGGGCGATAGGCGAGCCAGGACAGGTATTCGCCGCGCAAGGGATGGCCGACCGCCGGGCCGAGGTGCTTTTCCGGAAACAGATCGGTGAGATAGAGCGCGATGGCGGCGGTCTCGAAGACGCGATGGCCGTCATGGTCGAGCGCCGGCACCTTGGCGTGGGGATGGGGATTGCTGGTGTCGGCCGCACCGCTGCCATCGGCGCGGCGAATGTCGACGACACGCATCTGATAGGGCGCCTCCAGCTCCTCGAGCAGCCAGACGATCGAACCCGAACGCGATTTGGGGGCGTGATAGAGCGTCAGCATGGCCAAACTCCCGCGGGATAGCGGGTGTCAGGCTAGGAGGTCCGTTTTGCCGCCGCAAGCGCGTGCAGGCGCAGGGCGCTCGCCAGCGGACGCATACCTCTCCCGGCGTCAATTTCCCCGACCACAGCGGCAAGGCTTTTGCCACCGGCGCGGGCGTCGGCCTCCAGCACCCCCCAGAATTCGTCTTCGAGGGCGACACTGGTGCGGTGGCGGGAGAGCGAGAAGGAGCGTTTTTTCAGCATCGGCGAGTCACAGCCTAGCACGGCGGCGTGAAAATTCCCCTTTCCTGCCGCCGCGGCGGGGCCGCTAGGGTGAAGCATGCGCCATTATCTTTTTCTGTTGCTGGCGATGGCGGGGCCCGCGGCGGCGGCGCCCGATGGCGATACCGTATGCGCCACGCTCTACACTTATCTCGCTGAAAGCGCCCGCGACAGCGGCATGTCGGGGCTCTATTTCGACACCGCCGCACTCAAGGCCGAAGAGGCCCATTTGCGCCGGAATCCGACCGAGGATCGCGAGCGCTATACGCTGGAGGTGATCGACGGCGCCGCCAACATCCGCGATGGCTTGGCGCGCGGGACCATTGCCGCCGATGCCGTCGTGTCGACCGCGACCCGCTGCAACGCGACTTATTATCCCAACACCGCCGTCGCGCCCGACCCGCTTGGCGACCAGACGGTCACGCCGTAACCCGCGCCAGCCACCGAACCGGCCGGCCATCGATGGCCGCAAGCCCGAGCGCAATCACCGCCATGCCGGCCAGATCGATCGCCGCGACGTGCTCGCCAAGAAAAACGCTGCCGAGAAACAGTCCGCTGATCGGAATCAGGAAGGTTACCAGCGAGATGGCGGTGGCGCCGGCTTTGGCGAGAATGTGGAACCAGATGAGATAGGCGGCCACCGTTGAAATCAGCGCGATACCGGCCAGTGCGCCCCAAACCGCGAAACCGGGCGCCGGCAGCGTCCAGGGCTGTTCCAGTCCGATCGCCAGCGGGGCGACCAGGATCGTCGCGGCGGTGAGCTGCAGGGCAACGACCTGATCGAGCGGCGTGGTCGCGAAGCGCTTGGCGTAGACGCCCGAGAAGCCATACGACACCGTCGCGAGCAGGCAGCAGACTTCACCGAGCACGTTCTTGCTGGTGATGTCGGCCAGCGCCGCCGGCCCGATCAGCAGCACGACGCCCGCCAGTCCGAAGCCGACGCCGATCGCCTTGTTCCAGGCGAGCTTCTCGTTGCGGGTCCAGAAATGGGCGACCAGCACGGTGAAGATCGGCGTCATCGCATTGATGATCGATGCCAGCCCCGAACTGATGTGGCGCTCGCTGAACGCGAACAGCGAGAACGGCACGACGCAGTTGAGCAGCGCCATCAGGAAGAACGGCCCCCACGAGCGCATCGGCGGCAGCCGCGTGCCGCGGGCGTAGAGCACCGGAACCATCACCGCCGCCGCAATCCCCATCCGCCCCAGCACGACCGTGAACGGCCCCAGCGGCGTCAACAGCTTGTAGAAAAAGAACGAGGCGCCCCAGAACATCGACAGCACGACCAGCAGCGTCCACTCCAGCCGTCCCATCGTCGTCATCGCGCACCTGTTTGCTGCAACCGGTGCGTTCGTAGCCCAAATGCGGGCGCGGTGCAGCCCGATCCTTGCGGTGTCAGCCGCGCACCGGGCGGAAGTCGAGGGTCTTGAGATCCTTCACCAGCGTCTTGGCGTAGCAGGTCGGGCGCATCAACAGGCGCGGCCGTTTCAGCGTCTTCACCGAACCGGCCAGCGCCACCGCGTTACGGCCGACATGGCCGACGGCGTCGAGCAGGCGCACCTGCGACCATGTGTTCCGCATCAGCCGCGCCAGCTGGTCCGGGGTGGCGTCGTCGTCGTCGCGGACGATGACGTTGGCGAGCACGATGGCGCCGCGCGGCTTCAGGCGCGATTTGATCAAGTTGAAGAACGCGCGGCGGCGGAAATGGCGCGGCATCTCGTTGTCGCAATAGGCATCGAGTACGACGGCATCGAAGCTGCGGGTCGTGTGCTTCAGGAAATCGGCGCCGTCGGCGACGGCGCAGTCGACGTCGTCGGGCATATGGAAATAGGTTTTGGCGATCTCGAAGCTGCGGCCGTCGATATCGACGATCGTCACCTTGACGCCGACCCGGCGCAGCATGGTGGCAAGAGTGCCGCCGCCGCAGCCGACCATCAAGACGTCGCGGCACTTGGCCTGGCGCAGGAAGCCGTACATGGCGTGGATATAGTCGGCGGTGGAAACGCCGCGGCGGTCGGCGAGGCTGTGGTTGTCGTCCTTCTCCCAGAACGAGACGCCGCCCGAGGCGTTGTTATATTCGACGACGAGACCGTGGTCCGGCGTGGGTACGATACGTTTGCGTGGCAAGGCCTATTTCGGCGCGATCATGTCCGCGGGAACCACGATGGCGTCGAATTCTTCCGCCGTCACGAGCCCGGTCTTGAGCGCTTCCTCCTTCAAAGTCGTATTGTTCTTATGGGCTGTCTTGGCGATTTTCGCCGCGGCATCGTAGCCGATCTTGGGCGCGAGTGCCGTCACCAGCATCAACGAGCGGTCGAGTCCGGCCTTGATGTTGTCGCGGCGCGGCTCGATTCCGGCGACGCAGTTGATGGTGAAGCTCACCGCCGCATCGGCCATCAGGCGCACGCTCTGCAGGAAATTGTAGGCCATGACGGGATTGAAGACGTTGAGTTCGAAATGGCCCTGGCTGCCGGCGAAGGTCAGCGCCGCGTTGTTGCCGAAGATCTGCACGCACACCTGGGTCATCGCCTCGCACTGGGTCGGATTGACCTTGCCCGGCATGATGGAGGAGCCCGGCTCGTTCTCCGGCAGCGCGAGTTCGCCCAAACCCGAGCGTGGCCCCGATCCCAGAAAGCGGATGTCGTTGGCGATCTTGAATAGCGATGCGGCCACCGTGTTGATGGCGCCGTGGCTCATCACCATTGCGTCGTGCGCGGCCAGCGCTTCGAATTTGTTGGGCGCCGAGGTGAAGGGCAGGCCGGTGATGGCGGCAATCTTGGCGGCGACGGTTTCGGCGAACCCGATCGGCGCGTTCAGCCCGGTACCGACCGCGGTGCCGCCCTGGGCGAGCTGCATCAGCGCCGGCAAGGTCTGCTCGATGCGGGCGACGCCGTTTTCCACCTGCTGGGTGTAGCCGGAAAATTCCTGTCCCAGCGTCAAGGGAGTCGCGTCCTGGGTATGGGTGCGCCCGATCTTGACGATATCCTTCCACGCATTCGCTTTGTCGCCGAGCGCATTGCGCAGTTTCTCCAGCGCCGGGATCAGCCGGTAGACGATCTCTTCCGCCGCCGCGATATGCATCGCTGTCGGATAGGTATCGTTCGACGACTGGCTCATGTTGACGTGGTCGTTGGGATGGACCGGCGTCTTCGAGCCCATCTCGCCGCCCAGCATCTCGATGGCGCGATTGGAGATCACCTCGTTGGCGTTCATGTTCGACTGCGTGCCCGAGCCGGTCTGCCAGACAACGAGCGGGAAATGCGCGTCGAGTTTGCCCTCCACGACTTCGTTGGCCGCCGCGACGATCGCCTTGCCGACGACCGGATCGAGCCGGCCGAGCTCCATGTTGGTTTCGGCCGCGGCGCGCTTGACGATGCCAAGGGCGCGGATCACCGGGGCGGGCTGCTTCTCCCAGCCGATCCGGAAATTGTTGCGCGAGCGTTCCGCCTGGGCGCCCCAATACGAGGACGCATCGACGTCGATAGGACCGAACGTGTCGGTCTCGGTGCGAGTCTTGGTCATGGAACTATTCTAATGGATCGGGACGGGCGATTGCCACAGTTCGTCATGGCCGGCCTCGACCCACGGCTGTCCGGTTTAAAAGTGTAGACAAGGCGCATGGCATTGATTCTTCTGTTTCCCAAGCGTTTGGCGACGTCTTGGACACGGAAGGGATCAACACCATGCGGCACCACAATAGCGTTCTTCATGACCTTTTGAAGCGCGTTCCGTGGACGGCGTTCGAGCAACTTGTGCAAGCCCATGGCGCCGATCACAGGGTCCGTCGACTTTCCACCAAGAGCCAGTTTGTCGCGCTGATCTATGGCCAGCTTGCGCAAGCCGCCAGCCTGCGCGAGATCGAAGCTGGGCTTTTGAGCCATCAATCCCGGCTTTATCACCTGGGCAGCCGCCCGGTGCGCCGCTCGACGCTGGCCGACGCCAATGGGCTTCGCCCGGCGGAGGTCTTCGGGCAGCTTCTGGCGCTGATGATGGGCCAGGCCCATCGCGGTCTCAGGCGGGCCTTGGCCGACACCACCTATCTGATCGATTCCACCGGTCTTCGGCTTGATGAACGCAGTGCGCAGTGGGCGCGGTTCTCGACCGGCGTGTGCGGCGCCAAGCTGCATGTGGTCTACGATCCCGATGCCGACCAGCCGATCTATGCCGCCATCAGCTCCGCCAATGTGAATGACATCACAGCCGCGCAAGCCATGCCGATCGAGCCGGGGGCAACCTATGTGTTCGATCTCGGCTATTACGATTATCGCTGGTGGGCCGAGCTTTGCGATGCCGGTTGCCGCATCGTGACCCGGTTCAAGAAGAACACCCCGCTCCATCTGCTGAAAGAACTGCCGGTGGCGGAGGGCGGCTCGATCCTCTCCGACCGTATTGGGTTCTTGCCGCCGCGCCAAAGCAAGGCGCGCAAAAATCCCATGTCGGACGCCGTCCGCGAAGTACGCGTCAAGATCGAGACCGGCAAGGTCCTGCGCATCCTCTGCAACGACCTCGACGCCACCGCTCAAGAGATTGCCGATCTCTACAAACGGCGTTGGGCCATCGAACTGTTCTTCCGCTGGATCAAGCAGACCCTCAAAATCCGCCACTTCTGGGGAACCAGCGAAAACGCCATCCGCATCCAGATCGCCGTCGCCCTGATCGCCTTCATTCTGCTGCGACTGGCGCAAGCGGCACAAAAAGCCATCCCGAGCCCACTCGCCTTTGCCCGCATCGTCCGCGCCAATCTCATGCACCGGCGCCGCATCGATCGGCTGATCGACGACGATCCAACACCGCCCATCAACCCAGACCAGTTGGTGCTCCAATGGGCCTGAATCTAAACCGGACAGCCGTGGCCGGAAGCCGCGTAGCGGCTGAAGGGGAAGGGGACCCAGGTTTTTTCGACAAGACGGTTGTAACGACGCGCACGAAATTCTGTGCGGTACTTTCAGCACTTTACGCGCGTTAATACCTGGGTCCCCTTTCCCTCGTTCCGCTCACTCGCGTTCGCGGTCCTCGGCCGGGGATGACAACCTGTTATTCCCCCAGCGCCTGCTGCAGATCGGCGATGATGTCTTCCACGCTTTCGATGCCAATCGACAGGCGCACGACGTCGTCGCCGGCGCCGGCTTTGGCGCGGTCTTCGCTCGACAGCTGGCGGTGGGTGGTGGACGCCGGGTGGATGATCAGGCTGCGGGTATCGCCGATGTTGGCGAGGTGGCTGAACAGCCGCACCTTGTTGACGAGGCCGAGGCCGGCATCATAGCCGCCTTTGACGCCGAAGGTGAAAACGCTGCCGGCGCCCTTGGGGCAATAGCGCTTGTGCAGGGCGTAGGACGGATTGTCCTCCAGCCCGGCGTAGTTCACCCACTCCACTTTCGGATTGGCCTTCAGCCAGCGCGCGACCGCCAGGGCGTTGTCGCAATGGCGCTGCATGCGCAGGCCGAGCGTCTCGACGCCCTGCAGGATGTAGAACGCGTTCTGCGGCGACAGCGACGGGCCGAGATCGCGCAGCGCGAGGACGCGGCAGGTGATGGCATAGGCCATGTCGCCGAACGTCTCCCACATCCGCATGCCGTGATAGGACGGGCAGGGTTCGGAGATGGTCGGGAATTTGCCGTTGCCGTAATCGAACTTGCCGGCATCGACGATCACGCCGCCCATCGAATTGCCATGGCCGCCGAGGAATTTCGTCGCCGAATGCAGCACCACGTCGGCGCCCCATTCGATCGGGCGGATGAGATAGGGCGAGGCCAGGGTGTTATCGACCACCAGCGGCACGCCGGCGTCATGGGCGATCTTGGCGATGGCTTCGATATCGGAAATCACGCCGCCCGGATTGGCGAGGCTTTCGATGTAGACGGCGCGGGTGTTGTCGTCGATCTGGGCCTTGAAGGTTTCGGGATTGGTGGCGTCGGCCCACTTCACATGCCAATCGAATTTCTGGAACGACTGGCCGAACTGGGTGATGGTGCCGCCGTAGAGCTGGCGCGCCGCGACGACGTTCTTGCCCGGCGCCATCAGGGTGAATAGCGCGATGAGCTGCGCCGCATGACCCGAGGCCGTCGCCAAACCGGCCCGGCCGCCTTCCAAAGCCGCAACGCGCTCCTCCAGCACCGCATTGGTGGGGTTCATGATGCGCGAATAGATGTTGCCGAAGACCTGGAGATTGAAGAGCGCCGCGGCGTGATCGGAATCCTCGAACACATAAGCGGTGGTCTGGTAGATCGGCGTCGCCCGGGCGCCCGTCGCCGGATCGGGCTGCGCGCCCGCGTGAACGGAAAGAGTGTCGAAGCCATAGTCAGCCATGTGCCGCTCCTGTGACGTGGCAGAGGGGTGCGATAGGTCCCGCTGAATCTCGGATTTCTGCTGTACCCCTCAGGGGTGGGGGGATCAACTGCCCGCTTTTGCGCCGCGCTTTTCGTCCACCATCAGCGAACCGCCCTTCGTAAACAGCTTGGGCTTGCGGTTGTCGATCAGCTTGCGGTTGATGCCCATCCAGCCGATCTCGCCGCAGAAACGGCCGTATTCGATCTTGGGGCAGCGGTCCATGATGACGGTGAGACCGGCGTCTTCGGCCAGCTTGGCGGCTTCCTCGTTGATTACCGTCAGCTGCATCCAGATCACCTTGATGCCGAGGCGCTCGCGCTCTGCCAGCGCCTCCTTGACGATGGCGGGGGCGTATTCGGGGCCGCGGAAGATGTCGACGATCTCAATCGGCGCCGGCACGTCCTTCAGCGAGGCATAGACCTCTTGGCCGAGGATGGTCTTGCCGGCCAAGCCCGGATTGACCGGACGCACGCGAAACCCCTTGTCGAGCAGGTATTTCATCGCGAAGTAGCTCGGCCGCATCTCGTTGCCGCTGGCTCCCACCATGGCGATGAAGCGGTTGTTCCGCAGGATCGATTTGATGAGGTCGTCGGGATAAGTCGGCATCGGGTCAATTCCACGGCGCGGGCGCGGGAAATCGCGCACCGTTCATGCGTCTATGTAGGCGATATGCAGCCAAAGCCCAAGGGGGTGTCAGGTCCGGCGCACGTACAGCGTCCAGACGAGGATGATCGCCACGAACGGCGCTGCCAGCAGCAGTTCGGTGCGGACCGGCCAGCCGTTCAGCGCCGGTGTCACGAACAAGGGGCCGATGGCGCTGCCGAGCCCGGCAACCGCCACCAGCGTGCCCGTCACCAGCTTGGTTTCGGTGCCGCGGCCGACGATCGTGGCGGCAAACACCGTCGGATAGGTGATCGACAGCAGGCAGCTGATCACCAACAGGCAAATCCAGCCGGTCATGCCGCCGACGACGAATGCCGTCACCACGGCCGCGAGGCTGACGATGGCGCATCCCATCAACAGTCGCACCGGCGCGATCCAGCGCATCAGCGGCGCCAGCAGGACGCGTCCGACGAAAAACCAGAAAAACACGCTGAAGAAAATGTCGAACTCGCGGCCGCCAAGCTCCTGCATGCGGTACTGGTAGGTGGCGCTCCACACCACCGTCAGCGTCAGGCAATACGCCGCCAGCGCCGCCGCGGCGAGCAGCACGCCCTTGTCGCGCAACAACGACGACAACTCCTTGCCGGAACCGGTCAGACCCGCACGCGCCGTCGTCGATGCGGGCAGCGGAATTTGCTCGATCACGAAAGCCAGCAGCAGCGAGGCCAAGCCGACGATGACATAAGGATGCGCCGTCGATTGCGCCACTGCGCCGCTCGACAGGTAATAGTGGCTGGCAGCCAGCTTTTGCGCCAGGTAGCAGCCCGCCACCAGGCCGACGGCATTCAGCACCTGCACCAGATTGAGTCGCAGGATCGCGGTTTGCGGCAGGCCGGCTTCGACCGCCAGCGGATTGAGGCAGGTTTCCAGCAACGCCCAGCCCGAACCCAAGGTCACGATCGCGGCGAGGAAATAGAAAACGCCGCTGGCGATGATGGCGAAGTACATCAGGAAGGCGCCGATGCCGAACAGGCTCAGCGACAGCAGCAAGCCGAGCTTGAAGCCGAAATGGCGATGAAACAGCGCCGCCGGAATCGCCAGCATGAAATAGGCGATGTTGAACAGCGACAGCGTCCAGGCCAGCTTCACCGGCGTGAACGAGAAGAAAATCGCGAACTGCTGGAACTGTTCGTTGTACAGCCATTGCGCCATGCCCCAGACGCCGAACAGGCCGGCGGCAATGGCAATCACGGCGATCTGGGCGAAACGGGAATCGGCCGGTGCAGATGCAACAAGGTTTTTGGGCATGGCACGCAATGCGGGTGGCGGTTGATGCTTCCGTAGAATTAGTCCCATAGCGGTGAAGATGACGTAAAAATGCGCGTCGCCCGTTAAGGGTGATCGGATCGCACAACCCTGTGGTGGGCGCAGGCGGGGGCCACGAAAAATAGTTTTACGGTTGTGATGGTCGAATCAGCCCAACCAGTGTTAGCTCTTCGTCCGAGGGGGGCGAAGATGCCCAGTCAGAAGCGTGACCGCTTTCGCCACGTCCGCCGCCGCATCGGCTGGACGATCGCTGCCGCGATGCCGCTGTTCTTCCTGTTCGCTTCGGTCGACGAAGTGGAGCGCGGGCTGGTCGCGACCTTTCTCACCTACATCGCCGTCACCGCCGGTCAGATCGGCTGGCGCAATCGCCGCCAAGTCTGGTTCTGGTGCATCACCGCCACGATGGTTGTGGCCGCGCTCGTCCAGGTGTTCGGGATCGAGTGGCCCAAGCTCGAAACCACCGCCGGGCTAGTGACGCTGTATGCCGTCGGCGCAGTCAACGCCCTGATGTGGTTCGTGCTGTTCTCGCTGGCGCCGCTGCTCGCGCGCGACGAGGTGCATGACGGGCCGGTCCGCTGTCGCGCCTGCGGACTGCCGGTCGAGAAAGGCCTGGTGCGCTGCAGCCATTGCGGCGAGTGGACTCCGGCGCCGGTCCCACCCTGGCCGGTCGCGATCACGGTTGCGCCGGTGGTGGTGGTGATGGTCGCGCTGGCGGTTATTTAGGCGCCGGGCCGTAGCGGTTGGCGCCGGGCGTTCCGGCCTTGGCGAAGCACACCACCTGGGCGCCGACGATGACGAGGTCGAGCACCGGCACCGGCGCCGCCACCGATACCAGCCACCATCCCGACAAGCCGACATCGTGCAGGCGCCGCACCGCGACGGCGGCGAGCGGCAGCGACAGGGCGACGGGGATCAGCAGCACCGGCGCGCCCTTGAGCGCCCGCAGCGCCAGCGCGGCGGTGAAATGGCCCTGCGGAATTTCGACGGCGAGGGCGGCGGCCACCGCGACTGCCAGCCAGAACGCCGCGAACGACCAGAACTCCCGGCGCCGGGCGCGGCCGCGAAAATCGGCGGCTTTAATCAGGCAGGTGGCGACGGCGGCAGCGAAGCCCATGGTCTTCCGGCGGCGGGGTGGCGGAAAACCATCGCCAACGACCGCCGATCGCGAAACGGCGCCAAATGCCGCTGTGGGGAGTACGTAGGACGTACGGTTCAGGAAAAGACCGCCGTCACGTCGGGGCCGTAGGGGTCGGGGCCGTAGTTGTTCTCGCCTTCGGTGCCGCGCATGCAGAACCAGACGAGCTGGCCGATCGACGCCAGGAAGCCGACGAACGGGATCATCCCTCCGACGGCGAACACCAACACCATCCAGCCGGTGACGCCGAGATCGTGAAAGCGGCGGACCGCCACTGCCAGCGTGGGCAGGAGCATCCCGAGCCAGTACAACACCACCAGAATGACGATCGCGCCGAGGATGACCTCGCCGCCTTTGCCGTCGGTGCCGGCGGCAATGAGCGCGCCCAGCACCGCGCCGATGATGGCAACGCCAATTAGCGCCAGGGCATTGAACAGGGCAAAGAACCAGTACTCGGAACGCCGTGCCCGGCCCTGAAAGTCGGCGTATTTGCCAAAACAGGTCGAAACGGCTTCCCCGAAACCCATGATACCCCCCGCATGAAATCGTCCGTGCCGGCATCCTATGATCAGTTTACGCGAGCGTTCAATCGTGGGGAGAGCGTGTGCGTCGCTAACACCCTGGGGTCAGAGCCCCGGTCGCGGCCGCCCCGCACCACGACCATTCGTCCCGCACAGGTAGTGTTTTTGCAGACATTAGAACTCGTTAAGTCTCGCGGCCTAAAGTGGCGGCAGTATCGGCGGGGTCATTGCGTGCAGCCTTACGGCAGACCAGCAGTCCTGGATAAGCCGCTGTTCTTTCCGGTCGACGAGGCCGAGAGCACAGTGATCCGCAAGGGTGTCGATTATTGGGAAGGCCTCAAGGGCACGGGCCGCTTTCCGGAACGTAACCAGGTAACCCTGCGCGGGTTGCGCGCGCTGGCCAAGTATTCCTCCATCGTCCGGGTGATCGAAGGCGGTCGCGATTACGAATTCCGCTTCGTCGGCGACGTGCCGGTGTCGGCGGTCGGCTGGAATTTCCAGGGCCGGCGGATGAGCGAGCCCGAAGTCGCCAGCGTGATGCAGGCCAACTACCGCCAGCAGTTTTACGACCTGGTGGTGGAAAGCGGCGAGCCGTGGCTGTTCAAGTGCCGGATGGTCGACAATTTCGGCCTCAAACTGCCGCTGCGCAGCGAGACGGTGTACCTGCCGCTCGGCTTCGACGAGAGCGCGGTCGACCATCTCCTGGGCTTCACCGTGTTCGCCGCGGACGAGAGCTGATCAGTGCGGTATTATAGTACCGCGTGCAAAATATCCCGTTTTTACGGCCGGTTCGGCTTGACCGGGCGGTTTGTTCCCCGTATACGCGCGCCTCTGTTTTCAAGGCTGCGGCTTCCTGCGCAAACCCTGCGTTTGCGTTCGCCGCTTAAAGGATAATTCCACCATGACCACCTACTCGGCGAAGGCCTCCGAGATCGAGAAGAAGTGGGTCGTGATCGACGGCACCGGTCTCGTCGTCGGCCGGCTTGCTGCTCTCGTCGCGATCCGCCTGCGTGGCAAGCACAAAGCCACCTATACCCCGCACATGGATTGCGGCGACAACGTCATCATCGTCAACGCCGACAAGGTGCTCCTCACCGGCCAGAAGCTGAAGAAGAAGGTGTATTACCATCACACCGGCTACATCGGCGGCATCAAGGAGCGGACCGCGGGCGAGATCATGCGCAGTGCCCATCCCGAACGCGTCGTCGAAAAGGCGGTGGAACGCATGCTGCCGCGCGGCCCCCTCGGCCGTCGCCAGCTGGCCAACATGCGCGTCTATGCTGGCGCCGAGCATCCCCATGCTGCGCAGCTGCCGGAGACGCTCGACGTTGCCAAGCTCAATCCCAAGAACACCAAGCATCACGTGAAGGCGGCCTGACCATGGCGGAAGATGTCAAAAGCTTCAGCGATCTGAAAACGACGCTGATCAAGGCGAAGCCGACCAGCTCGGCCGATGCCACTCCGGCTGCCGGCAAGCGCGACGCCAAGGGCCGTTCCTATGCCACCGGCCGCCGCAAGAACGCCGTCGCCCGCGTCTGGATCAAGCCGGGCAAGGGCCTCATCACCATCAACGCCAAGGACGAGACGGTCTACTTCGCCCGTCCGGTGCTGCGCATGATCGTGCGCCAGCCGCTGATCGCCGCCAACCGCGACGGCCAGTTCGACGTCGTCGTGACGGTCACCGGCGGCGGCCTCTCCGGCCAGGCCGGTGCGGTGCGTCACGGCCTGTCGCGTGCGCTCGTGAACTATGAGCCGGCGCTGCGGGCGATCCTGAAGCCGGGCGGCTTCCTCACCCGCGACCCGCGCGCGGTCGAACGCAAGAAGTACGGCAAGCCAAAGGCCCGCCGCAGCTTCCAGTTCTCGAAGCGCTGATCCGGTACGAAGTACGAAAACGGAAAACGGGGTGGAGAAATCTGCCCCGTTTTTCTTTGTGCGGGTGCTCCGCGGCCGTCCTGCCGCACCCTTACAAAAATGAAACCTGCCACCAAAACTCTCCATCTGCCCAATGCGGCTTGGAGGGTCCAGAACTGACACCGGTGGCGCGGGGGGCAGCCATCATGCGGGGTTGTGGCGCACAGGTCGCAATCCCGCGTCCTCAGCCCTCAGGGGGCGTGCGGATGGGCGCGAAAGCCAGCGACGAGCAGGACGGCCGCAGCGGAGCCGATCTCGCCTACCTGAAGCGGATCAGTCAGGTCCAGGAAATCACCTTCCAACGCCTGCTCGACGGTTCGGAGAAGATGCTGCCCGAAGTCGCCGATCTGTGCGAGGACATCGGCAATCTCTATCTCAATATCGCCGATGATATCCGCGCCGCCGTCAAGGTGCGGGCGCAGACTCCGGAAGAACGCCCTCAATCAGACGTTCTAGCGTCTCTTTTGGCAACCGGGAAAGATTGAACTCCGACCCGAACCACGGCGCGCGCGGCCCGAACACTTCGGCCAGCCACTCGTAGACCAGCCGCACCGGGCGCGACTCCAGCCGGTCGTTCATCGCCAGCAGGTGGATGCGCAAGGCGACGTGAACGTCAAGATCGAGCGGCACCAGCGTCGGTTCGATCAGCGCATAGGTCGCCAGCAGTCCGATCCCCAGCCCCTCGCGGATCATGATGGCGTAAGCGAAGGAGTTGTCGCAATCGTGCGCCAGCTCGCCTCGCGCCACCACGGCCCGCCACGGCTGCCAGACGCCGGTCTTGCCCTTGTAGTACTCGGTATCGACGAAGCGGTGGGATTCGAGATTGCTGCGCGTCGGCAGCCCGTAGTGTTCGATGTAGCTGCGGCCGGCAACCGGCACGAAGTGCACCCAGCCGCATGGCTCGGCCGTCACCGCTCCGGCCTCGGGCGCGAACGACACCATGATGTCGGTGCTGTTCTCCTTGAAGTTGGTCAGGTTGGACGGGTTCTGGATGTGCAGGTGGATGCCGGGATAGCGGGCGCTGAAGGCGGCGAGGGCGGGGGCCACGAACAATCCCGCCAGCGCCTCGGTGCAACTGACGCGGACGTGACCCTCGGCGTTGCGGTTCTCGGCGGCGAGGTCGCGCGAAATGGAAAACAGGCGTTCATCCAGCGTCGACAGCACATGCGCCAGTTCCTGGCCCTTGGGCGTCAGGCGGATGCTGTTCTGGGTGGTGATGAACAGCTGCGAGCCGAGGATATCCTGCAGCCGCCGCACCTGCCGGCTGACCGTCGGAGTCGACATGCCCAGCTCTTCGGCAGCGCCGCTGAACGATTTCGCCTTGGCGACGGCGAGGAAAACGCGCAGCTCGCCCCATACCGGCGCGCTCAGGACTTTCGGATTGTCGAGGCGGGTGCGGTTGATCCGCCGTTGGGCGCCATCGAAGGGTTGCGGAGTCGCATCGTCATTCGTGCTCATGAACCACCGTTCCGCCCCCCACACGTTCTCAGCCGATTTTTCAGGGAACCGCAATCCCCGGGCAACGAGGGGCGACAATGGGCTCGTGCGCTTCTTTGCGCCAAACGCGTGTGAGCGGAGACGGTCAGGCCGGTTCAGGCCGCGGCGGCATCGCGACCGATGTCGGCGTCGCTGTCGCACCAGCGCACGTCGAGCCGGAACTCGGCTGTCATGACGCCGCGTCCGCGCCAATCGCGAACGACCAGCGAGAAGGCGTGACGGTCGCTGTTGGGCGGAAGTTCCGCTGCGATCGCGCCCAACAGGCGCACGACGGTTTCGTGCAGGACGCGCATGCTGCACACGTCGTAGCCCTCATTGTCCACCAGCGTGCGCTCGCCGTCGCAGATGTCGAAATAGAAACGCATGGCGGCTCCATTTCTCGCGCCGTCAGGCCGTCTGGACGGCGACGCCGGACTGTGGGGGCACTTCGAGATAAACCGGATCAAATTGCGCGAAACGCTTCAATTCGCTGAAATTGAGAATGCTGATCGCCCGTCCCCTGAGTTCGATGTAGCCGTCGTCCTTCAGCAGCTGCAGGGTCCGGCTGACATGGACCGGCGTGATGCCGAGCGTATCGGCGAGTTCTTCCTGAGTCATCGGAAAGGCGCAGTTGTCGTCGTCGGCACAATCGACATCCTTCAACCGCTGCACGTACTCGCAGATGAAATGCGCCAGATGTTCAGCCGACGAGCGTTTGCCCGCGCAGACCAGCCACGCCCGCAACAGCCGCGCGTCGATCAGCGTGCGCCGCCAGAGGGCCCGCATGATCTTCGGATCGGACAGGATCAGATGGGCGATAGATCGCTCCGAAATTTCCGCGATGACGCATGGCGTGAGCGACGTTACCGAATAGTCCTGGTGACCGAAAATCGCGCCGGCGAGATCACAGAAATCGCCCGGGACATGATAAGCGAAGATCGCCCGCTTGCCGTCCGGCAGGAGCTTGAAGCAGCAGGCTACGCCTTCGAGAAGGATATGGACATTCGAGGTCGACCATCCCTCCCGGACAAATTCGGTCCTTGCACCGATCCGCTGCGTGTTCTGAAGCAGCGCACGAATGGTTTTGAGATCGCTCTCGTCGAAATATTCGCCGCCTTGAATCTTGTGGAGTGCCGCGTTCGCGTTCGATCGCATCAAGCTTCCATCTGCCGGGAGGGTTGAACAACCACATATGCACGCTGCTGCTTGGCGCGACGCGAAACTCACCCTTGCGTGCTGTCCGTGCGACGCCACGCACCCGCAAGTAGAGTATACAGATTATCTGCGCGCCGAGCGGCTCGCTCCAAAGTAGGTTATGAAAACTGCAAGTTTTACGCCGTACTGGTAAGATTATTTTCCAAGTCTTTGAGCAAACTTGATTCTCCTTACTGTGAAGTGGCGGGACGACGGCGAATATCTAGGGTATCCGATGCCAATACTTGAGTATGACGTAGCGTTTACATGCGAGGTGGAGCCCGATAAGTGCACTTCCGAGGCCCAAACTGCGTACTTCTGAGGCAATAAATTGAGTGGCGTAGTGGGAAATGATGGCCAACCTTCGCCGACAATTGCTTTGCGACATTTTGGCCGATTGCTTGCGACAGTTCGGTGCCGCTCTTTAGAGCAATGCTAAAGAGCGGGGTCGATTCAAATTCTGCAAACTGTTCTTAATTCATTTGAAAGACGATCAGCGCCCGCAATCGGGCTCACTCCGGCCGCAGCGGCAGGCCGTGAACGAGCGTTTCCACCACCCGCCGCGGGCTGGGATTTGAGCTTGTCACCCACATCCAAGCGGTCCCGTTGGGCCACACACGCCGCGCGCGCCGCAATGCTGGCTGCCGCAGCGACGCTTCTCAGCGGCTGCGATGCCGTTCTTCTCGACCCCAAAGGGCCGATCGGCCTTGCCGAGCGCGACGTCATCCTGCTCGCCACCGGCTTGATGCTGCTGGTCGTGGTGCCGGTGATCGTGATGGTGCTGGCGTTCGCCTGGAAGTATCGCGCGTCCAACACCGCGGCGACCTATGCGCCGAACTGGAGCCACTCCACGGCCATCGAAGCGGTGGTGTGGTCGATCCCAGTGGTGATCATCCTGATCCTCGGCACCGTGACGTGGATTTCCACCCACACGCTCGATCCGCGCCGGCCGATCGCCTCCGATCAGGCGCCGCTGGAAGTACAGGTGGTGTCGCTCGATTGGAAGTGGCTGTTCATTTATCCCGAATACGGCGTCGCCTCGGTCAACGAGCTGGCGCTGCCGGTCGGCCGCCCGGTGCATTTCTCGCTGACCAGTTCGGGGGTGATGAACGCGTTTTTCATTCCGCAGCTCGGCACCCAGATCTACACCATGCCCGGGATGCAATCGCAGCTGTTCCTCAAGGCCGATCACGCCGGCAGCTATCTCGGCATTTCCGCCAACTATTCCGGCCGCGGCTTCGCCGACATGAATTTCCAGGCCCGCGCCATGGACGCCGACGCGCTGAAGGCCTGGGTGGCGCGTGCCAAAACCGCGGGTGGGCTCGATACCCGCGCCTATCGCACCCTGGCGACGCCGGGAACGCACGCCATCGCCGTCTACGGCACGGTGGAGAAGGGGCTGTACGAGCGCATCCTCAACCAGTGTGCCCTCGGCGGCATCTGCACCAACGACGCCGTCAGCATGGCGCGCATCAAAGGCCCGGTTCCCAAAGGCCCGCTGTGCGATCCCAAGACCGGCAAACCCATAACGAAGAGCTGATGCCATGAGTGCTCACGAAAGCGTGCTGTTCGGCAAGCTGTCTCTCGACGCCATTCCGTTGCACGAGCCCATCATCATGGGCGCGGTCGCCGGCATGGTGGTGGTGGGATTGGCCGTGCTCGGCGCGGTGACCTATTTCAAGCTGTGGAAATGGCTGTGGTCCGAGTGGCTGACGAGCGTCGATCACAAGAAGATCGGCATCATGTACATCCTGCTTGCCCTGGTGATGCTGCTGCGCGGCTTCGCCGATGCGCTTCTGATGCGCGGCCAGCAGGCGGTCGCCTCCGCCGGCGCGGCCGGATACCTGCCGCCGGACCATTTCGACCAGATCTTCACCGCGCACGGCGTCATCATGATCTTCTTCATGGCGATGCCGTTCGTGATCGGGCTGATGAACATCGTCATGCCGCTGCAGATCGGCGCCCGCGACGTGGCGTTTCCGTATCTCAATTCGCTGAGCTTCTGGTTCACGGCGGCCGGCGCCATGCTGGTGAACATCTCGCTTGCCATCGGCGAATTCGCCCATGTCGGCTGGCTCGCTTATCCGCCGTTGTCGGAATTGCCGTTCTCGCCGGGGGTGGGTGTCGACTATTACATCTGGGCGCTGCAAATATCGGGCATCGGCACGCTGCTGACGGGCGTGAACTTCATCACCACCATTCTCAAGATGCGTGCGCCGGGCATGAAGCTGATGCACATGCCGGTCTTCACCTGGACGACGCTGTGCGCCAACATGCTGATCGTCGCCGCGTTCCCGATCCTGACGGTGACGCTCGCCATGCTCGGCCTCGACCGCTACCTCGGCATGCATTTCTTCACGCCCAACGGCGGCGGCAACCCGATGATGTACGTCAACCTGATCTGGGCGTGGGGCCATCCCGAAGTCTATATCCTGATCATCCCATGCTTCGGCATCTATTCCGAGGTGACGGCGACGTTCTCGGGCAAGCCGCTGTTCGGCTACACGTCGATGGTCTACGCCACGATGTGCATCACCGTGCTGTCGTTCATCGTCTGGTTGCACCACTTCTTCACCATGGGCTCGGGTGCCAACGTCAATGCCTTCTTCGGCATCACGACGATGATCATCTCCATCCCGACCGGCGTGAAGATCTTCAACTGGCTGTTCACGATGTTCCGCGGCCGCGTCCGCCTCGACGTGCCGGTGCTGTGGACCATCGGCTTCATCATCACCTTTGCCATCGGCGGCATGACCGGCGTTCTCATGGCGGTGCCGCCGGCCGATTTCGTGTTGCACAACTCGCTGTTCCTGATCGCCCATTTCCATAACGCCATCATCGGCGGCGTGGTGTTCGGCGTCATGGCCGGCTTCTATTACTGGTTCCCCAAGGCGACCGGCTTCCGGCTCGATCCTTTCCTCGGCAAGGTGTCGTTCTGGTGCTGGTTCGTCGGCTTCTACATCGCCTTCATGCCGATCTACGCTCTCGGCCTGATGGGCATGACGCGCCGGCTCGACCACGTCGACAATCCGATCTGGCACGCCTACCTGATCGTTGCGGTCATTGGCACGGTGCTGATCGGCATCGGCATCACCGCCACCGTGGTGCAGGTGGTGCTCTCCATCATCCGCCGCGACAAGCTGAAGGACACCACCGGCGATCCGTGGAACGGGCGCACGCTCGAATGGGCGACGTCGTCGCCGCCAGCCTTCTACAATTTCGCCACGGTGCCGACGGTGAAGGGCATCGATGCCTTCTGGACCATGAAGCAGGAGGGCAGGGCGCCCAAGCTTGAGCCCGCTTATGCCCGCATCCATATGCCGAAGAACACCGGCACCGGCGTCATCATCGGCGTCCTGTCGATCGGGCTCGGCTTCGCGCTGACCTGGCACATCTGGTGGATGGCGGCGGGATCGTTCCTCGCCATGATCGCGATCAGCATCTGGCACAGCTTCGACGAACATCGCGACTGGTTCGTACCGTCCGAGACGGTGGCCGTGACCGAAGCGCTTCACTTCAACGCCAAGGTGCCGGAGGTGGCGCAATGACGGCCATAACCCGCGAATTCCCGATCGCCCACGACGATCACGGACCGGATTCCAAGACGCCGCTCGGCTTCTGGATCTATCTGATGAGCGACTGCGTGCTGTTCGCCTCGATCTTCGCCGGCTTCGTGGTGCTGCGCGACAATCTCGCCGGCGGACCGGCTGGGCGCGATCTGTTCGACCTTTCGTTCGTGGCGGTGGAAACCGGATTGCTGCTCGTTTCAAGCCTGACCTATGGGCTCGCCATGATCGCAGCCAATGCCGGCAACCTGCGCACCGTCTACGTTTGGCTGGGACTGACTTTCCTCTGCGGGCTCGGTTTCGTGTCGATGGAGGTGCACGAGTTCTCGAAGCTGATCGCCGAAGGGTCGGGGCCGGATCGGTCGGCGTTCCTTTCGGGCTTCTTCACCCTGGTCGGCACTCACGGGCTGCACGTCACCTCGGGCCTGGTCTGGATGGGCGTGATGTTCGCCCAGCTTGCGCTGCGCGGCCTGACGGCGGTCAACCGCACGCGACTGCTGCTGCTCAGCCTGTTCTGGCATTTCCTCGATATCGTCTGGATCGGCGTTTTCAGCATCGTCTATCTGATGGGAGCGGCATGATGACCAAGCCCGTCGACAAGCATGAATTCGAAGACGGCCACGATTTCGACGGCAGCGGCGCGGCGCACCCGACGCTCCAGGAATACCTCGTCGGCTTCGTCCTGTCGGTGATTTTGACGGCAATCCCGTTCGCCGCCGTGATGACCCATGCGGCGCCAACGGCGGTGCTGATCCCGGCGGTGGTCGCCGTCGGCATCGTGCAGATATGCGTGCACCTGAAGTGCTTCCTGCACATGAAGCGCGGATCGAGTCAGCTGTGGAACAACGCCGCCTTCGTATTCGCCGCGGTGATCGTCGGCATATTGGTCGTCGGCTCGCTGTGGATCATGTATCATCTCAACATGAACATGATGCCGGGCATGATGCCGGTGGAGTAGGGCTTATTCGCCAGCCATTTCCTGCACCAAACTCACGATGATGCGGCGTTGGCGAGGGTCTTTGATGCGCAGGAAGCCTTCGCACAGCTTCCAGCCTTCGGCGCTGTAGGCGAAACCGGCGACTTCGTCGAGCTTCTCAGCACGCTTGCTGCCCTCGGCCGTGCCGGCGCTCTTGGGGAACAGCTCCTCCACGCCGATGCCATAGAGGGAGGCAAGCTGAAACAGCCGTCCGGCGCCGATGCGGTTGAGGCCGGCTTCGTATTTCTGGATTTGCTGGAACGTGACGCCGATCTGTTTGGCGATCTCGGCCTGGCTGAAACCGAGTTGTTTGCGGTACGTGCGCAGCCGCCCCGCTACATAGGCGTCGATCGAGTTGGCTGCTTTCGGCGACATCCCGACTCCCGTCCGCAATGTGTGCGGATGCTAATTGCACCCGCATTCAGAGCGTGTAGCGTCGGAGTTGACAACGGCACTCAGATTTTACCGCAGCAACGTTAAACCTATGGTTGATTGTTGTGGTCGTCCGTAGACGGACCGCTGCGCTTGTTCCTGCGACGCGGTGCCGGGCCGTCGTCCGCGACGCCGATGTCGAACGGATTGGCCATGGCTTTGCCGTGAAATTTCGCCTTCAACTCCTGCGGGGGAATGTATTCGTCGCGAAACCATGGATAGAGGCGGGGGTTGAACGCTTCCACCAGCCAGTCGGCCAGCGCACGGACGCGGGGAATGTCGGAAGCGCTGTCATGATAGGTCATCCAGATGTCGGTGTGATAGCGGATCGGCAGGTCGATCGGCACCAGCTCGGCCCCAAGGGCGTAGACATAGGTCGGCAGCATACCGACGCCAGTGCCGCGCGCCACCGCCCAATAATGCACGCTTGAGACATTGGAGCGCTGGGCGATGAATGTCTCGGGTGCGACGCCGGGGAAAAACTGATTGTAGACCCGATGCGCGTTCTCATCGCTGTCGCTCTGGATGACCAGCCGATGGTTGGCGATATCAGCCATGCTCTTGGGCACGCCGTAGCGCGCGATATAGGCCGGCGCTGCGAAAAAGTGCAGGTGCATGCGGCCAAGCTTGACGACCTTGAGGTCCTTGGCGGTCGGCCGCGTGATCTGCACCGCGATGTCGGTCTCGAGCCGTAACACGTCGCTCGACTGCATGGTGGCGTGGACGTCGACGAGCAAGCCACGATGGTCGCGCTGGAACTCCACCAGCCGGTTGCCGACCCACGCCGCACCCAGCCCTTCGGTGACCGACAGGCGGACTTCGCCGGTCAGTGACTGTCGGGCCGGCTCGCAGACGCGCAGCATCTCGAACGAGGTTTTCTCCATTTCGGCCACCAGCCGATGCACGCGCTCGCCCTCGGCGGTCATGCGGACGCCGTCTACATGGCGGGTGACGAGTTTGGCGTTGAGCGATTTCTCGAAATCCTCGATCCGCGACCTGAGCGCATTCACCGAGATGTTCAGGTGCTCGGCGGTGGCGCGGAGGCTGCGGCGGCGCACCAGTTCCAGGAAAAGGTGGGCGCCCTCCCAGTCCGGCAGGCCCCGGACGGGGCGTCGCAGAACGTGTTCGCTCATGCGAACACCCCGTTCGCTGCCACTCTGCATACGGATCACTCCCGCTCGTCTAAAACATTTGTCACGAAGGCGACTGGAGCTTGAAAATGGTCCAGAAGTTGAAGAAGCGCAAACCGTCAACGAAGCGGCGAAAGGCGGCACCGCGCCGCAAGCCGACGCATCCGGGCCGGCGGCGCGACGAAGCCGAAGTCGCCTTGGCGACACTATTGGCGCTGCTGCACGCCGACCGCTGGTTGTTCGAAGCCGCCGAACTCGCCCGTAAAGGCAATCTGGCGGGCGAAATCGAGCGGTTCGACAGCATCCGTCTGGCAATCGTCGAGTCGATGAACCGGCTGCAACCGCGCGCCTATGGCGCGATGACCGATGGCGGTTTCGGCATAGGGGGCCTTTAGCCGTTCAATTGCCGCTGACGGTCCGGCGGGCCGTCATCGTAAGGCGCACCAGATCGGAAAGGCTGCCGGCCTTCAGCTTGTTCATGATCTGGGCGCGATAGACCTCGACGGTGCGCGGCGAGATGCCGAGATTTTGCGCCGCGGTCTTGTTGGAATTGCCGGCGACCAGTTCGTCGAGCACATGACGCTCCCGGGGGGTGAGCAGGGCCAGGAGCCGCCGGGCAGAACGCACCTCGGCACTCCTGGCCCGGATCTCTTCGCCGATCACGATGGCGCGGCGGATCGAGGCGAGCAGCGCATCGCTCTCCACCGGCTTTTCGAGGAAATCGATCGCCCCCGCCTTCATCGCCCTGACCGCCATGTTCACTTCGCTCTGGCGCGAGACGATCACCACCGGAAGGTCGCCGCGGCGGCGCGCCACTTCGCGCTGGAGCGACAGCCCGTCCATTCCCGGAATGGCAAGGTCGGCGACAACGCAGGCGGCACCGAACACGTCGTCGCCGAGAAAGTCGGCGGCGTTGGCGTAATCGCGCACCGCGAAATCGGCCGCTTCGAGCAGCAGGCGCAGGGACGCGCGGGTCTCGTCGTCATTGTCGACAATGCATACAGAACGTGCGGTGTTCATCGCCAAGCCTCTTGCATCTCTCAATGGCGCGACTGCTGCGCGAAGGCCATGCGACGCCGAGCCGCTACCCAATCCGTGTGCAAGGCTTACCAATGGTGAATGCTGCCGTTCCATCTTTGTCATAAGTCACAACAAAGGAAAGTACGCGCAAACACGCAACGTTGGCGATTGTGCCGAAACGGGACGGCTAGGCACAACACCGCATTGTGCGAAACGGCCTTCCGGCGGACGATTCGAGCCGCAAGCAAGGGTGCGGGCGATGCGTGGAATCTGTCTCATCACGGCGGGCGTCGAGGGCGGTCTGGAGCCGATTTTTCGCGCCTGCGGCCTCGAAGTCTGGACGCCGCAAGCGGCCGAGGACGCGCGCATCTACGGCGCTGCCTTGTGCCTCGTCATCGACATGCCGCGCGATGCCGGCTACCGCACCTTGCGACTTTTCCGTGACTACGGCATCGCCACGCCGGCGCTGCTGATCGTCGATCCCGGCCGCGAAGTGGCGGTTTCGGAGCTGGATTGCGGCGGCGTCATGGATGTACTGCCGCGCGATGCAAATCCGCTGCGGATCCTGCGCTGGATTCAATCACTGCTCGCCGCCCGCCAGGCACTGGAGATGCAGCGCCAGAGCGCGTGAAACCGGGGCGGATACTGTCGCGTTCCCTTATGCGAAACCGATATACGGACCACGATGCGACGCTTGGTTGTTGTCAACGGTCATCCCGATCCCCGCCGGCTGCGCTTCTGCGCCGCGCTGGCCGATGCCTATGCCTGCGGCGGCGAAGCGGGCGGCTGGGACGCCGATATCCTTCGCGTCGGCGAGTTGGCGCTGTCCGCACTGGCGGCTTTGCGCGAAGGCAACGAGCCTGAAACCGCAGCGGCCGACATGCTGGCGACCATCGACGGTGCCGATCGCCTCGCCATCGTCTATCCGCTCTGGTTTGACAAGCCGCCGGAGCCGCTGACGGCACTGTTTTCCCGCATCGGGCCGCGCAAGGCGCATGTAATCGTCACCATGGACATGCCGGCGTTCGCCTATCGCTCGATCCTGCGCGGGCCGGCGGAGACGCCGATGCTTGCCATTCCCGGCGTGGCGCCGGATGAGCCGGTGCTGATCGGCTGCGCATCCACGATCAACAGCGACCAGCGCCGTGTGTGGCTGGACGCGATGGCCGACTATGGCGAGCGCTCGCGCTTCGGGTGCAGTGCGATCCCCTCGCGGATGCAAGCCTTCGCCGATCGGGTATCGGAGTTTTTCGCCTAAGCCGCGGGCACCACCACGGGACGGGGCTCGCTCAGCACGTCTTCGAAGCGCTTGATGTCTGTCTGATCGGCGAACGTCACCAGCGTAGCCCCATCGGGCAGGCGCGTCAGTGAAAGCGACAGCGCCTTGCCGTCGGCGCGCGCCAAGTCACCCCATTCGCCAAGCCGTTCGGGCTGGCTGGAGTTCACGCCGGCCGCGATCATGCTCCAGATGCCGTCGCGGCCGGTGCGTGCCGAGCAGAGATCGGCGATCCGCGTCAAGTGCGGTTCGTTGCTGAGGTCGACTTCTTCGAGCTTCCACAACTGGGTGAAGGCGTTGTTGTGCATCCTGAGGCGACCGTCCGGTCCGAACAGCGCCAAGGCCTGCTCCATGGTGTTGAGCAACGCGCGCTGGGTACGCAACAGCAGCTGGTGCGAGGACTCCATCCGCAACCGCTCGCTGATATCGCGGAACAGATAGACCGTGCCGCCAAGCAAATACGGCACCGAACGGACATCGACGCTCATGCCCGTCGGCAGATGCCAGGTTTCCAAAACGTGCTGGCTGGCTTCCTGGAATTGCTGCAGATGCTCCTGTTTCCAGGCGGCAAAATTGCGCTGCTCGGGCACGCGGCGCATCTCGCGCAGGCGGTCGAGCACATCGCTCAAGCTCGGATGCGCGTCGAGCCACGGCTCCGGCAGGTGCCACAGGCGCACGTAGGCATTGTTGTAGGCGATCAGCCGCTGGTCGGCGCCGAAAATCGCGACCGCGGTCTCCAGCGTGTTGAGCACGGCGCCGAAAGCGTCGATGGACAACTGCAAGCGCGCTTCGGCGCGGGCGAGCTGGGTGGTGTCCTGGGCAAAGCCGGCAATGGAGCGATCGGGCAGGCGCTTCAAATCAAGCGCAAGCGAGCGGCGCTCGCCGTTGACGACGGCGTAGCGCTTGGCGGCAACAACGTCACGGCCTTCGCCGGCGGCGCGCGCCAGATCGCGTTCGGACCGGTCGAGGCTCGCATCCTTCAACACCGCCTCGCGCACCGTCGCGGCGCCGGTGGCTGCCAGGAAGGCGCGATTGGCCCAGGTGAGCACGAAGTGCTTGTTGCGCACCCACACCGGCTGCGGCAGGGCATCGAGCACGGCGCCGAAATCGTGATCGGGGCCGGCATCGCCACGGTCGATGCGGAAGAACACGGCGGCGCGCGAACCCACGGCACAGCCGCGCACCGCGACCTGCGGAAAGCTGGCGGTTCGCACCGTGTGCGTGAAGCCGGTGCCGGCGGCGAGGAGGTCTTCAAGCTTGGCGGCGAGCGCGGGCGCATCGGGGCCATCGAGGCACGCCTGCAACAAACCAGCGCCGCCGCGATAGCTGAGCGGGGCATTGATATCGGAGCCGAGCACCGCGATCGCCTCGGGGCAGGCCGAGATCATCGCCTCGCGAAAGCGCACGTCGGACTGGGCGCGGGCGAGGGCGGCGCGCATGGCGGAGCGATAGGCGCGGGCGCGCATATGGGTGACCACCGCCCACAGGCAGCAGCCGAGCCCGAGCAGCAGCGCCGACACGACCACCGCGGCAACGCTGTAGCGATGGGCCGGATCGTCGCCGAGGACGGTGAGCCAGTGCGCCAGACGGGCGACGCCGTTGACGACGAACAGGTAGGCTCCCATGACGAAATCGAAAAGCGTGTGCATGGCTCAACTCATCTCACCGTTCTCACAACGCGCGAGAGCGGCCAACAGCAACGCGGAACAACATCAAGGCAGGATTGCGGCGACCGTACGCAGCGCATCGCCGTTGCGGACAACGACAAGATGGGCGTTGGGCACTTCGATGATCGCCTCGGACTTCAACGACGCCAGCGCCCGGCACACCGTTTCGATGGTAAGGCCGAGATGATCGGCAATATCCTGGCGGGGCATCGGAAGATCGACGCGGGCGCCGCAAACAAGCACCGGTTTCTCGATCATCCGCACAAGGAATGACGCTACGCGTTCGCGGGCGCTGAGACAGCTGAGCAAGTAAAGGTGGCGGTGTGCATCGCGGATGGCGTCGCAGAGGCAGGCGAGAACATCCGCCCGCAGACGGTTGTTTCCCTCACCGAGGCGTTCGAACGGCGCGCGCGGGTAGGCGGTCAAGGTGACCGGCGAAACCGCTTCGGCGGAAAGGGCGAAAAGACGGGCGTCGCCCAGCCCCCAAATGTCACCGGAAAAGAGGAAGCCGGAGATGTGCCGGCGGTCGTCAGCGCCGCGATGACAAAGGCGGACGCAGCCCGAGGAGACGACGTAGATGTGTGCAGCGGTCTCGCCGGCGCAGGCGATGGTCTCACCGCGCTGAAAGCGCAGGCGGACCGCCTGGTCCTTGAGCCGCGCCAGATGTTCGGACAATCCTTCCTGGCGGAGTTCGGCGTCCGTATCCAGTTCAGGTACGGCGCTGAGGCGAGCCGTGATCGCTACCATCTACCCATCCCCGTTTTCGTTACAACCGTCGATGGGCTCAGGGTGAGCGCATGGTTACCGAATCGATAGCTGGTAATTCCGCGTACGGAGCTTGGCGTAAATCATAGTCAGGACTTTCCGCGATGCGTGGCAGCATTCTAAAAAGCGCGTAGAATCAGGCTTAAATGCGCTGACGCGCGCGTCGTATGCGGCGCAAACACTTAACGCGCAGTCGTTTCATTTTGGGACGGCTTTGATTTTCGCCAAGCCTGCGGCGTCAGGAGAACACCGCCTCTGCGCGTTGCAGCGGCGAAAACGCGGTGTCGGCGAGATCGCACGGCAGCACGTCGCCGGCCTTCAATTTCAGCGGCCGCATGTCGGCGCCGAGAAATTTGGCGTGATGCAACAAGGCACCGCTGAAGCGCACGCCGCGCAGGTCCGCCCCTTCGAAACTGGCGCCGCGCAAGTCCGCGCCTTCGAAGTTGGCGCCCTGCAGTTCGGTGCAGGAAAAGTCGACGCCGGCGGCAATGGCGCGGCGGGCGGAAAGGGCTGTCAGCCGGAATTTGCCGATCTGGGACGCCAGCGGCCTGAGGTCGATCCCGTCGAGCACCGCGCAGGTACCGCGCCGCGCATCGGACTCGACCCAGTTCTGGTGGGCGTTGAGGCGGAACAGGATCTGCTGGCGCGCGGCGATCGCCTGATCGCTCGGCGGCAGCACGCAGTCCTTGAACGCCTCGGGCGCAACCTGCAACTCACTGACGTCGACGTCGGTGAGAATGGCGCCCGTCAGGACGACGCCGCTCATGCGGGCACCCTTGAACTTGGTGCCGACGATCATCGCCCCGGTGAAATTCGCTCCGTTGAGATCGGCGCCTTCGAACGTCGCACCCGACAGCGAGCAGTAGCTGAAATCGACGCCGGCTGCCGAACCGTTGCGGTCGATCACCGCGTCGGAGGCACTGCCGCTCTTCAACAGGCGGCCGGCGCGAAGATCGGCGCCGTCAAGGCGGGCGTGCGCCAGGTTGGAGCCGTTGAGCGTCACTCCGCGCATGTCGGCGTGCGAGAAGTTGGTATAGCGCCCGTCGATGTTGCTCATCTCGCAGCAGTAAAGCGTCGCGTTGGAGAAATTGCCGAATTTGAGATTGGAGGCGGTGAGGATCGAGCCGGACAGATCGGCTTTCGACAACTGGCAGTTGGACAGGTTGGTCGAGCCCAGGAAGCACGACAACAATTGGGCGCGCTGACCGCCGCGGGCATTCGCCAGGAACGCCTTGTGTTCAGCGATGATGCGTTCAAGGTCACCGGCATTCAGCTGGGTGAAACCGCGGACGTGATCCAGTTTAACGGCGGCTGACGACACGATGCGCTCCGGAAAATCGCGACGTTGACGCCGCGGATAGTAGGTAATGCTCCTTAAGCGGCGGTTGACGGTTTTGACGCAAATGTTCCAGTAACGGAATTGTTTACCGCTTTCCTAACTCGATATTTTGGCCAAGACTTTCTTCACCAACCCGGCGCAGAGTTGACGCGGGTTGTGAGGGTCGGAGCCGCAACATTGTCCGAGGGACATACGATTGCCGCGGCACGCATGGATGCGCGGGAGGCGATAATCGCCGCCGCCGAGGCGCTTTATCGGCGCGGCGGGGCCGACGCGGTGACCCTCAGCGCGGTGGCGCGCGAGGCCGACTTCGCCCGCGGCGTCATTTACGCCCATTTCGCGAGCCGGCAGGAATTGCTCGCAGTGGTGGTTCCGGCGGAACCCGTTGCGCGCGAAGCGCCCCCTGCTGATGGTTACGATGCGCTGATGAAGGCCCAGGCCGAGGTGCTTCAGGAGATCACCAAGCAGGTGATTGTCCCGGGCCCGCGCACGCGGGACGCGACGGAAACCGCGCTCGCCAAGCTCGAAGCCCGCATGGCGGTCAATGAAAAGTCGCTGGCGGCGCTCGAACAACGCGTCGGCGAACGGCTGAAAGGGCTCGACGTCGATACCGGCGGTCTCGCCGAGCGGCTGCACGGCCTGCGCCAGCGGCTGGAGAAGTTCGAAGAGAAGCAGATGGTGGCGCTCGCCCAGCTTCGTCTCGACGTCCATCAGCTCCATAACGGCGGCCCGCCGCTCGAACCGGAAGCGGTGCCCGAGACGGTGCCGGAGCCAGATCCCGAACCGGCGATCGCGCCAGAACCTGTCGAGCCGGTTGGCGAAGAGGAAGTGCCGCAACCGTCGCGGATGGCCCATTACCTGTTGTCGGCGCGGCGTGCGGCCAACGATGCGGCAGAGCGGCGGGCGCGCGAGCCGGCCAAGCGCAAACCGGCCTGGATACGCTTTCTCGGCAAGCGGCGTTGGGCCCTTTTGGCGGCGGCGGCGGCGCTGGTGGCGTGGTTCGACATCTACGTGTTCGCCCACTACCAGCCCGCACAAGGGGCGGCGATGCCGCGCGTGGCGCAGCCGCTGACGCCGCCTGCAATCACCGCCAAGCCGGAGTGGAGCCCGCGCGCGCAACTCGTCCGCGGGCTGAAGTATCTCAACGGTACCGGCGTGCCGGTCGATGTCGACAAGGCGCGGCTATGGATCGAGCGCGCGGCATTGCGCGGCCAGCCGGTGGCGCAGAATCTGATGGGCGTGATCTACCAGACCGGCACCGGCGTCACGGTCAACATGCCGGTGGCGATCGGCTGGTACGAGGGCGCCGCCAAACTCGGCAACCTCAAGGCCATGACCAACCTCGGCAAGCTGTATGCCGGCGGCTGGGCCGAAGGTGTCGACTACGCCAAGGCGGCAGAGTGGTTCAGCAAGGCCGCGGCGGTCGGCGATGTCGATGCGGCGTTCGATCTTGCGGTGCTCTACGAGCGCGGCGAGGGCGTCGCGCGCAATCCGGCCGCGGCCTACAAATGGTACGCCATCGCTGCCGCGCGCGGTGACCGCAATGCCCGCGTGCGGGCCGAAACCCTGGCGCCGCAATTATCGCCGGAAGAGCGCGATGCGGCCGATACCGCGGTTGCCGGGTTCCGTCCGCGCCCCGTCGCCAAGGACGCGAACGAAACCCCGCAGGTTTCCGGCTAGGGGACCGGGTTCACGCCCGGCGCTTTCGGATCGGGGCCGTAGTGGTTGGGCCCGACCGTACCCGGCTGGGCCCACAAATAGATCAGGATCACGGCGATCACGAGCGTCGCCAGCGAGACCAACGCCATCAGCCCGCCGAACATCACGGCACCGGCCGAAACGGCATACGGATTGGCATACGGATTGGCGTAGGGATGATAGCCATAGCTGCCGACCAGCGCCGTGGCCAGGAAGACAATCGCGATCAGCGAGAGCACCATCATCGCCGCGTAGAGACCCGCGAAGATCCAGACCAGCGTGCCATTGCGGCCGGTGTCCTGCAGGCGGCGAATGCCGAGCCCCACGGTCGGCAGCAACAGCGCCAGACCGACCAGCGGACGCAGCACGCCGAGCCCCAGAATGGCGCCGATGATCCCGGCAACGATCGACACCACCACTGAGGCAAGGATGAAATACCAGAACTCCTGGCGGCGAACGCGGCCTTTCACGTCGAAATAGTGTTCGAGGAGGTTGCGGCGGAAGACTTCGATGACAGCTTGCGGATCCATGATCAGCCCCTTTTCCCAGCGTGCGCAACAGTGCGCATCAGCCCAGGGTTGAAATTAGGTCGTTCATGGGCCTTGTCAACCGCGCTGTTGCGAGTAGAAGGGTCGCGATTTTTTCAGGGGAAGAAGCCACAGTGGCACACACGGTTTTCATCGACGGCGCAGCGGGAACGACAGGTCTTGAGATCCGCGAGCGGCTGTCCGGGCGAAGCGACTTGACGGTCGTGCAGCTCGGCGAGGCCGATCGCAAGGACGCCAAGGCCCGCGCCCGCGCGCTCAACGATGCCGATCTGGTGGTGCTGTGTCTGCCCGACGATGCGGCGCGCGAAGCCGTGTCGCTGATCGAAAATCCCGACGTGCGCGTCGTGGATGCCTCCACCGCGCATCGCACGGCGCCGGGCTGGGTCTACGGCTTTCCAGAACTCGAACCCGACCAGCGCGCGAAAATCGCCGCCGCCAAGCGGGTGGCGAACCCGGGCTGCTGGGCGACGGCATTCATCGCCCTGGCGCGTCCGCTGGTGCGCGCCGGTGTGCTGCCGGTGGATTTCCCGGTCACTGCCAACGGCGTCTCGGGCTATTCCGGCGGCGGCAAGAGCATGATCGAGGAGTTCGAGAAGAAAGACTCGCCGAAATACGTCGAGACCGTCGTGCGCCCCTATGGCCTGACGCTGAAGCACAAGCATCTGCCGGAAATGAAGGCGCATACCGGCCTGGCACACACGCCGGTGTTCGCGCCGTCGGTCGGACGCTTCTACCGCGGCATGCTGGTGGAATTGCCGCTGGCGTTGTGGGCCTTGCCGGGCAAGCCGACCGCCGCGGCGCTGCATCAGGTGCTGGCCGAGGCCTATGCCGGCGAGGCGCTGGTGGAAGTTGTGCCGGCCGATTTCACGGTGCCGAACCTCGATGCCGAAGCGCTGAAGGGCACCAACCGGCTCAAGCTGTTCGTGTTCGGCAATGATGCCTCGGGCGAGGTGCGGCTGGTGGCGCTGCTCGACAACCTCGGCAAGGGTGCCGGCGGCGCAGCGGTGCAGAACCTCAACATCATGCTGGGACTGCCGGAGACCACCGGGCTACTCTGATCTCCGGGGCGCGCGCGCGAAGAGGGGGACGCGTCATGCATCCGCGACGGTGGATCATCATTTGCGACGACACGCTCGGCCGCTTGTTTCCTGAGGCGCGTGCGGCCGGTGTGGCGGCGCTGGCGCTCACCATCGTTTACGGCGTGGCGCTGGCGGTGTTCAAACTCCTGCCGCTGAACGATGCGCTCGCTTTTGCGGCGCTGCTGGGGCTTGTGTTTCTGCTGCTCGGGCGCTGTTCCGGCACGCCGCAGCGGCTGCTGCTACACGCGATCACGCAAGTGATCGTGCTGAGCTGGGTCATCAATTTGTGGACGCTCGGCTACGAGGGCCGCAGCGCGGTGTTCGGCGGCATCCTGCCGTGGAGCGACTCCTTCGGTTTCCTGAATGATGCCTTGCGACTGACGCATGGCCAGTTGCTCGAGATGAGTGCCAAGCGGCCGGTCTTCCCGACCACGCTGGCGACCCTGCTGCGCCTGTTTGGCGGCGACCTTCGCCTGGCGCTCTTGGTGCTGAGTTCGTTTGCGGCGTTCAGCGTGGCGCTGGCCACCAATGCCGTCTGGCGCACCCATGGCCGTCGCGCGGCGCTGATCGTGTTCGCGATCCTGATGCTGTCGGAGCGCCACTGGGCCGGCGTGATCCAGACCGAGGACATCGGCCTGCCGCTCGGGCTGATCGGCTTCACGCTGATCTGGCGCGCCACCGCCGCCGCCGACACCCTCCCGTCCCGTGCCCGGTGGATGGTGCTGTCCGGCCTGTTCGCTATCACCATCGCTTTGGTGGCGCGGGCGGGGGCGTTTTTCATCCTGCCGGCCCTGGCGGTGTGGAGTGCATTGCATCTGGTGCCGGCGCAGTCGAGCCGGATGATGCGGCTTCGACACCTCGGGTGGGCGCTCGCGGCCATTCTCGCGGGTGCGGGCGTGCACGAAGCGGTGCTGCACGCCGCCGCCAACGGCATGAGCTTTTCCGATTATCCAGCCATCGTGTTCGGACTGATCCACCACAAGGATTTCACCCTGCTGCTGGAGGCGCACCCGGAATTGAACGCGCTCACCGGCGCGGCACGGGCCGGGGCGGCGTGGCAGATCGTAATCGCCGAGGCTCTGGCGCATCCGGGGCTGGTGATCGTCGGAATGCTGCGCTCCGTCGCCGAGCTGATCTACACACCCAACGGCCTGTTCGGCTTTGTCTGGCGCAATCCCGACGACATCGTGCTGGAAAACGGCGCCGCGGTGCGGGCCGCAATGGCGCAGCATGGCCTGTTCGGTCCGTTCGTGTTGTGGGTAGCCCAGCGCGGCGTCTACAGCCTCGTCAATGCGTTGGCGATGGCGGTGCTTGCGATCGCCTGGGTGGGCGCGACCGCGACGGCGCTGGTGGCCTTGTACCGCCGCAACGCCGACCGTTTCACCATCTTGCTGCGCTGGGCGATCGGCGGCGTGCTGCTGTCGGCGCCGTTCACGCCACCCTGGATAACCCAAGCCCATCAGGTCGAGACCGCAACGCTCGCCTTCCTGGCGGTGACGACGGCGACCTGGCGGTTGAGCGGGCGTCCGCTGCCGCGCCTGGGAGCAAAGCGTGTGATGTGGCTGCCGCCGGGCTTTGCCGCCGCCGTGATGGCGGCCGCTGTGCTGCTGCCTTGCGTGCCGCTGAAGGCGCCAGACAGCACGCGGACGATGCACGTTTATCCGAGCGCCACGGTGCGAGTGGTCGACCGGCGGACCCTCAATTTTACCGACCGCCGCGACAGCGACCTGTGGTTTTCGACACAATACCTGAAAAAGCACAACGCCGCCTTCACCGCCTCGCTGACGCCCTATTTGAAGTCCGGCACCGTTTATGTTCTCGGCTTCGATGCGCGCGCCGGCAACGCGAAAATTCTGATCGACGACAGCGGCAGGCTCGATCCGCGCGGCGGTTGGCAGGCGGTGACGGCTATGCCGTTGACCGAACCTGCCGTGCAGCACGTCACCGCGGCTGGGCGCTGATCCGCAGGCGCAGGACGATCAGGCCGACCAGGGCGAGGGCGTCGAGCACTGACTTGCCCCAGAAGTCCAGCGGGGTTGCTCCGATGAAGCCGACAAACCCCACCCCCATGCTGCCGAGCATGGCGCCGACCACGACGGCGTAGCGGTGAGCGTCGCTCCACGCCGACGAAAAGCGGGCAAAGATCGCAGTACCAGCGAAAGCGACGGCGATGCCGGCGAGTGCGGGCGGCAGCGGCGGCACGTTCGGCCACAGGCGGAAGGCGAGGAGGACGAGCGCGTACCAACCCACTGCAATCACCAGCGCGACGGCCCCGGCCAGCAGCGGTGGGCCTTGCAGCGGGCGTGACGGCCGGGAGAGCCGGCGCCGCAGCGGTCCGAGCGCGAGGACTATCAGCACCAGAATGGCCACAGCAGCCGCAATGGCGTGCGGCAGCGGCGGCGCGTAGGCGGGCAGATGAAAGACTTTCGTGCGCGCGATCTGGGTCCAACTGAACCAGGCGAAGAAGCAGCAAAGCGCGAATACCGGAATGCAAACGGCGAGGCCGCCGCGGCTGATCCAAATGCCGTCACGGCGTGCGGGGAACAGCAGTTCCACCAGCATCACCGGCACGAACGCCACCAGCGCCGCCTCGTAGCCCACCGCCCAGACGAGATAGAGCCAATTCACCCCGAAATCACGGGCATAGGGTGGGCCTTTCACCAGTTCGATCACCAGCGGCGCGAACGAGGTTTGCTGGATGAGGAATTCCTCGGCGAACGACAGCGCGACCGCGAGCAGCAGCATGTTGCGCCAGCCAAGGCCCCACTTGCGCACCGCCGCGCGGACCAGAAGCGCACCGATGCCCCAGATTCCCATTTCCACCGGCAAGACGAAGATCGAACTCATCCGTGTGGCGCCGGGCAGCACCTCGGCGATCAGAGGTGCGGCGACGACCAGCGTCAGGGCCGGGGCGATGCGGCGGAAGAACCCGTTGGACATGCTTTCCGTCGTGAATATCTCACGATATAAATATCTCATGACTAAGATAACTGCAAGAATGGATCGCGACAGCGACCCGAACGTCCTGCATCGCAACCTGGCGACGGCCGTGATTGCCTTCCACGACGCGGTGGCGAGGAAATCCGGGCTTTCCATCTCGGAGCACAAATGTCTCGGCGCTCTGGCCCTGACGGGGGCGGTAACGGCCGGGCATCTCGCGCGCGAGACCGGATTCACGACCGGTGCCATCACCGGCATCGTCGATCGACTCGAAAAGGCCGGGCACGTTAAGCGCGAACCCAATCCCGATGACCGGCGCAGCGTGATCATCCGTCTGCTCAACCCGGACGCCGCCCGCCGCCGCTCGCAGCCGCTGTTCCAATCGCTGACCGATGCAATGGCGAAGCTGCGGGCCGACTACAGCGAGGCCGAACTGGCAACGGTCTTCGACTATCTCGCCCGCACCACTGCGATCCTCAAGGAGGAGGCGCGCAAGCTGGATGCGGCGTCGTGAGCGGCGCCAGGGCCTCTTTCGCGCTGACACCGTCATGTGCTGGCGTAAGCACGCGAGAGGCCGCCGATTCGGCCGGATTTCGCGCCGAAATGGCGATGCGGCGCTGCGACATTTGATGCTGCAGCACCGACTTTATCACCAAATTCATGCCCTTGCGGGGGTATGACGGCTTGGAACGGACATACGGGCCTTGTATATGGCAAACCGGTGCCAACAAGGCGCCTAGGAGCTTTCCATGACGCTGGGCGTTCGCAAGATGAAATTGATGGGCGTTGCTGCGGCCGCCCTTCTCGCCATGAGCACCTCGGGCTGCTCCAGCTTGCCGTCCGTTCCCGATTGGGTCGATCCCACCACCTGGTTCGGCGACGACGAACCGGCCGACAGCGGCCAGACGCCCGATCTTGCTGGCGTGCCCGACAAGCCGGCCGCGACCAAGCCCGACGAACAGCAGAAAGTCGCCGAATCCCTCGCCGGCGATCGCGCCAATGCCAAGTACAGCGCCGAAGCGCTCAGGGGCGGTAATGAACCCGCTGCCACGCCGCCGGCCGAGGTCGCGCCCGAAGCGCCTGCTCCGGCCAAGCCGGCTGCGAAGCCGAAGGCCGCGCCCGCTCCGGCGCAGGTTGCCGCCGTCGATCGTTCGCTCAGCCAGGACCCAACCGGTACAGCGGCGCCCGGCACGCTGCCCGCGACCCAGCCCGGTTCGCCGGTCGCCGTCGCCGATGCCACGCCTCCGGCCGCCGCTCCAGTCGCGCCGGCTCCGGCCGCGCCTGCCAAGCCGGCGAAGAAGGGGCATCGCCCCCACCCGGTTCAGATCGCTGCCGCCACGCCGGCTCCGCAGGCGACCGAGGCCCCTGTGCCCGCTGCTACTCCGGTGGTCGCCGCGCCGCCAACCCGGGTTGCCTCCGTTTCTCCCAGCGATGCCGAGCTCGGCTTCAAGCCTTCCAGCGCGCCGCCGCTTGATCCGTCGGTGTCGCAGTTCGTTGCTGCGCCGATCGTCGATCGCTATCGCAGCACCGCTGCCGCCGCCGGCCTGAGCAACGCCCCAACCGGCGTCGCCAGCGTGGCGCCGCGCCGCCGCGTTGCTCGCCATAAGCCCACCGAGACCGCTGCGGTTGGTGGACCGTCGCAGATGGAAGGCCGCGTCGTGGCCAATCTCGATTCCATCGGCTCGGCGCCGCAGGCGAGCGTGATGGCCAATCCGAGCGGTGCCGCCGCCGTCGTCTATTTCGCGGGCGATGGCACGGGGCTCAGCGCCGAAGGCCGCGCCCAGGTGCGCGCCGTCGTCGAGCAGTTCCGCGCTTCCGGCGGGCAGGGCTATGTCCGCGTCGTCGGCCATTCCTCGAGCCGTACCGGTAACATGTCGGCCGAAGCCCACATCGCCTTCATCTTCAAGAAATCGCAGGATCGCGCCAATGCGGTCGCCCGCGAGCTGATCCACGCCGGCATTCCGGCCGATCACGTCCTCGTCGAAGCCGTCGGCGACACCCAGCCGGTGTATTACGAATCCATGCCCAAGGGCGAAGAGGGCAACCGCCGGGCCGAAATCTTCCTCGGCGGCTGATCCTTCGAGGCGCGTTTCGGGCGGTGAGTTTGGTCGACGGCGTATCGTAAAATTGCGCCGCCGGGGCTCTGCGCACACGGACTGCGCGGCATTGGCGCATTAGGCCGAGTCAAAAATGTCGCCAAACCCATTGACGCGGCGAGCAATCTGCCGTGTTTTGCGGCTGCAACCCCCAGAGGAGATGGTTCACACCTCGGAACCCATGCAAACCGACTTCCATCGCATCAAGCGCCTGCCGCCCTATGTCTTCGAAGAAGTAAATAGGTTGAAGGCTGCGGCGCGAGCGGCGGGCGACGACATCATCGATTTCGGCATGGGCAATCCCGATATGCCGACGCCGAAGCACATCGTCGACAAGCTGTGCGAAGTTGCGCGCGATCCCAAGTCGAACCGCTACTCCGCCTCGCGCGGCATCAAGGGCCTGCGCCGCGCCATGGCCGCCTATTACGGGCGGCGTTTTGGCGTCGATATCAATCCCGACACCGAAGTGATCGCGACGCTGGGCTCGAAGGAAGGCTTCGCCAACCTCGCCGCCGCCATCACCGCGCCGGGTGACGTCGTGCTGGTGCCCAATCCGGCCTATCCGATCCACGCCTTCGGATTCATCATCGCCGGTGCCGCCATCCGCCACATCCCGGCGACCAACCCGGAAGAATACCTGCGCCAGGTCGATCGCGCCGCGCGCCATTCGATTCCGTCGCCGCTCGCCGTGGTGGTGAACTATCCCTCCAATCCGACGGCGCAGGTGGTCGGGCTCGATTTCTATGCCGAGCTGCTCAAGATCGCCAAGAAGCACCAGATGTGGGTGCTGTCGGATCTGGCGTATGCGGACATCTATTTCGACATCGAACCGCCGCCGTCGATCCTGCAGCTCGAAGGCGCCAAGGACATCGCCATCGAATTCCAGTCGCTGTCGAAGACTTATGCGATGCCGGGCTGGCGCATGGGCTTCGCTGCCGGCAACAAGACGCTGATCGCCGCCTTGGCACGCATCAAGTCGTATCTCGACTACGGCGCCTATACGCCGGTGCAGGTGGCCGCTTCCGCCGCGCTCAACGGGCCGCAGGACTGTGTCGACGAAATCCGTGCCATCTACAAGGCGCGCCGCGACGTGCTGGTGGAAAGCATGGGCCGGGCGGGGTGGGAAATCGACGTGCCGCCGGCCTCGATGTTCGCCTGGGCCAAGCTGCCCGAGCAGTATCGCGCCCACGGCTCGATGGAATTCGCCAAGCAGCTTCTGGTGCACGCCAAGATCGCGGTCGCGCCCGGCATCGGTTTCGGCGAGTATGGCGAAGGCTATGTCCGTATCGGCCTGGTCGAGAACGAGCATCGCATCCGTCAGGCGGCGCGGAACGTGAAGAAGTTCCTGTCGCTGCGCATCAACGAACCACCAGCGCTGGATATCTCGAAATGAACGCAATGAAGATCGGCATCGCCGGCCTTGGCACCGTTGGGGGCGGGGTCGCGAAGGGTTTGCGCGCGCATAGTGAAATGCTCGACACGCGCGCCGGCATGCCGCTCGAACTCGTTGCGGTGTGCGATCGCGATCCGGAAAAGCGCGACGCGTTTGAAGCGCCGGCCAAGTTCGACGACATCAAGGCGCTGGCCGAGTCCAAGGCCGACCTGATCGTCGAACTGATCGGCGGCGAGAACGGTGCTGCACCGATGCTGGTGGAAGCCGCGCTCAACGCCGGTAAGCACGTCGTCACCGCCAACAAGGCGATGATGGCACGCCACGGCGCGCGGCTGGCGGCGCTGGCGGAAAAGAACGGCCGGGCGCTGCGCTTCGAGGCGGCGGTAGCGGGCGGCATCCCGATCGTCAAGTCGCTGCGCGAAAGCCTGATGGTCTATGGCGTCAAGGCGGTGCGCGGCATCCTCAACGGCACCTGCAACTACATCCTGACCCAGATGGAAGCGACCGGCCGCAGCTTCGGCGACGTGCTGAAGGATGCGCAGGCGCTGGGCTATGCCGAAGCCGATCCCGAGCTCGACGTTGGCGGTGGCGACACCGCGCACAAGCTGGCGCTGCTGACGGCGCTGGCGTTCGGCGTGGCGCCCGATCTCGACGCGGTGGCGCTCTCGGGCATCCGCCAGATCACCCCCGACGACATCAATTTCGCACGCGAGTTCGGCTATCGCATCAAGCTCTTGGGTGTGGCACGAAAGACAGAGGCCGGCATCATTCAGCGCGTGCAGCCGTCGATGGTGCGGGCGGGTACGGCGCTGGCCGACGTGGAGGGCGTGCTCAATGGCGTCGTTGTGAACGCTAACGAGGCGGGTCCCTTCTTCTTTGAGGGCCGTGGCGCCGGGGAATGCCCGACTGCCAACGCTGTCATCGCCGATATCGTCGATATCGCGCGCGGCAATGTCGGTTCGGTGTTCGGCGTCCCCGCAAACAAATTGTCAGCGCTGTCACAAGCACCCGCGGGTAGCGCATCGAGCGCGTTTTATCTACGCTTCCAGGTGCTGGACGTGCCCGGTGTATTGGCGGAGATCGCCGGCCTGCTGGCGAAGTGGCGTGTTTCGATCGAAAGCATGATCCAACGCGGCCGTGCCCCAGGGGAAGCCGTATCGATCGTCATGATCACGCACGAAACGACCTATGCGGCCGTGGAGAGCGCGCTTCAGACGATCGCCGGTTCGCCGAACGTGGTGGCGCCGCCGGTCATGATCCCGATGGAAGCGAAGTAGCGCAATCCGAAAAGTGTGAAGCGGTTTTCGGATAAATTGCGCGACAGTTAAGTCTCTCCGCCGTCATGCGCGGCCGTCGCGGCTGCCAAGAGCGGGAGTTTCATTTTGTCGAACTGGTTGGACCGCGCCTTCGCGTTGGAAGCCGTGCGCGTAACCGAAGCCGCCGCCACGGCGGTGGCTGATTTCATCGGGCGCGGCGACGAACACGCCGCCGATCACGCCGCGGTGGAGGCGATGCGCCGGGCGTTCAACTTTCTTCCCATCACCGGAACCGTGGTGATCGGCGAGGGCGAACGCGACGAGGCGCCGATGCTGTTCATCGGCGAGAAGGTCGGCAGCGGCAAAGGCCCGGCCATCGACATCGCGTTGGACCCGCTGGAAGGCACCACCCTGACGGCCAAGGCCATGGCCAATGCCCTGGCGGTGATGGCCTGGGCGCCCAAGGGTACGCTGCTGAACGCGCCCGACACCTATATGGACAAGATCGCCTGCGGCCCCGGCTACGAGGACGGCGTCATCGACCTCGACGCCTCGCCGGCCGACAACGTCCGCGCCCTGGCCAAGGCCAAGGGGGTCAAGCCGGAAGAGATCACCGTCTGCGTGCTCGACCGGCCGCGCCACGCCGAGATCATCGCCGGCCTGCGCACCGTCGGCGCGCGGGTGCTCTTGATTACGGACGGCGATGTCGCCGGCGTCATCCACACCGGCCAGCCGGAGACCGGGATCGACCTCTATATCGGCCAGGGCGGCGCGCCCGAGGGCGTCCTGGCCTGTGCGGCGCTGAAGTGCGTCGGCGGCCAGTTCCAGGGCCGGCTGGTGTTCCGCAACGCCGATGAGCGCGGCCGAGCCGAGCGGCTGGGCCTGACAGACTTCGACAAGAAATACTCCCTGCACGAGATCGTCCGCGCCGACGCCATCTTCGCCGCCACCGGCGTGACCAAGGGCGCCATGCTGGACGGGGTCCGTCAGGAGGGCGGCTTCATCAAGACCCATTCCCTGGTGATGAATTCCTCCAGCCGCACCGTGCGCGAAGTGCGGATGAAGAAGATCATCTGAGATGGCCGACGGGGCGGGCGGCGCAATCCTTTCGGCCGCGCCCTTCCTGGGCGTCGCCCGCTCGCTGACCGGGCGGGCCTGGCGCCAGCGCCCCGCCGATCCCGACCTGACTCGCCTGCACGGCCAGCGCTTCGGCCTGTCCGAGCCGCTGGCCAGGGCCCTGGCCGCGCGCGCGGTCTCGGCCGAGGCGGCGGCCGACTATCTGACCCCGACGCTGAAGGCGCTGTTCCCCGACCCGTCCAGCTTCATCGACATGGACCGCGCCGCGGCCATCCTGGTCGACGCGCTGGAGCGCGGCCGGCCGATGGCGGTGTTCGCCGACTATGACGTCGACGGCGCCTCCAGCGCGGCCCAGCTGGTCCGCTGGTTCAGGGCCATGGGCGCGGACCTGCCGATCTATGTCCCCGACCGGATGACCGAAGGCTATGGCCCCAGCCCCGCCGCCTTCCGCCGGCTGAAGGAGCAGGGCGCCGAGCTGGTGGTCACCGTCGACTGCGGCGCGGCCGCCCAGGTCGCGCTGGAGGCGGCCGCCGAGATCGGCCTCGAGGTCGTGGTCATCGACCACCACCTCATGCGCGACGAGGTTCCGCCGGCCGCTGCGCTGGTCAACCCCAACCGGCCGGGCTGCGGCTCCGGACAGGGCGTCCTGGCCGCCGCGGGCGTGACCTTCGTCCTTCTGGCCGCCCTGAACCGCGAGGCGCGCCGGCGTGGCCTGTTCGCGGGCGACCGGCGCGAACCGGACATCCGTCAGTGGCTGGACCTGGCCGCGCTGGGCGCGGTCTGCGACGTCACCCAGCTGACAGGCTTCAACCGCGCCCTGACCGCCCAGGGCCTGAAGGTGATGTCGGCCTGGGCCAATCCGGGACTGAAGGCGCTGATGGCGGTGGCGGGTTCCAGCGGCCCGGCCAGCGCCTTCCATGCCGGCTTCATCCTGGGTCCCCGGATCAACGCCGGCGGCCGCATCGGACGCTCCGACCTCGGCGCGCGCCTGCTCTCCACCGACGACCCGGCCGAGGCCGCGTCCCTGGCCGCCGAGCTCGACGCGCTCAACGCCGAGCGCAAGGGGGTCGAGCAGCAGGTGCTGGACGAGGCGGTCGCGGCGCTGGAGCAGGCCAACATCGATCCCGAGGCCCCGGTGCTGGTGGTGGCCGGGGAGGGGTGGCACCCGGGCGTCATCGGCATCGTGGCCGGCCGCCTGCGCGAGCGCTTCCGCAAGCCGGCGATCGTCATCGGCGTCGACCCCGCCACCGGGATCGGCAAGGGCTCCGGCCGCTCCCAGCCGGGCGTGAACATAGGCCGAGCCGTGCAGGCGGCGTTCGACCAGGGCCTCTTGATGGCCGGCGGCGGCCACGCCATGGCCGCGGGCCTGACCATGCGGGCCGAGCTGACGCCGGAGCTGCGCGACTTCCTGTGCCAGGCCTTGGCGGTCGAAGGCGCCGACGCGGCGGCCGCCGACGCCTACGAGATCGACGCCCTGATAACGCCCGCCGGGGCCAGCCGCGGCCTCTACGACGAGTTCCAGCGGCTGCAGCCGTTCGGCCCCGGCAATCCCGAACCGGCCTTCGCCCTGGCCGACGTCCGGGTCGAACAGGCCATGCCGATGCGCGGCGGCCATCTGCGCTGCCAGCTGGTCGACGGCCGGGGCGGACGAATCAAGGCCGTGGCCTGGCGGGTCGGCGACACCGATCTCGGCCGGCGCCTGGTCGCCGGCGGCGGCGCGCTGCACGTGGCCGGCCGGTTGAAGGCCGACGACTGGAACGGCCGCCAGGGCGTCCAGCTCGAAATCGAGGACGCCGCGGACCCCAGAATGCAAGGCTCTGCGGCATCGTGATCAGGCGGGCTTGCACCGCCCGGTGAAGGCGGATATATCGCCCTTCCTTCCGACGCGGTCCCTTCGTCTATCGGTTAGGACATCAGATTTTCACTCTGAAAAGAGGGGTTCGACTCCCCTAGGGACTGCCATCGGCCTTCACCGCATTCCAGGCCATCGGCGCGTCGGTTCCGGCGCGCGTCACCCGCGCGAATCATTTGCGCGTCATGGCGCCCATTTCGCGGCCGGTAAAATTTTACAGCGAGGAAATCTTTGAGTTTCCGCGCCGCCCCCGCCGGAGCGAGCAACTTTCAGTTGTAATGCGGCGTCTCAAACGGCCTCCGGCTGCGGCGTAATACCGCAATCGGCCGCCCGATATCGGCCGATCAGCCATTGACGCTGCCAATTGTCGAGAACAGTGTTATTTTGGGTAAATGTCCGGCGAGGCTAAGGGGCTAGCCAGAGGGGCCGCATGTCTAGTTATGGATTTGAAGATACCGATCCCCATGAGGAATCGGTCAGGATTAGCGGGCGCGTGAAGTGGTTCGATGCGGGGAAGGGCTACGGATTCATCGTTCCCGATGATCCGAGCCAGACCGGCCTTCGCGATGTACTTCTGCACGTGACAAGCCTGCGCAATTGCGGACGCGAGACCGCGGCGGAGGGTTCCACCATCGTCTGCGAGGTCGTCAAGCGGCCCAAGGGCTGGCAGGTGCAGGAGATCGTCGAACTCGACGAATCGTCCGCGCCGCCGCCCAGCGAGCGGCCGCATCGGGCGTTCGACCGGGACAGCGGCTTCCGCCGCGAGGACCGCGGCCATGGCGGCGGGGGCTTCCGCGACCGGCCGCCGCGCCGGCCGCCGATGGCCACCGGCCCCCTGGAGCGGGCCAAGGTCAAATGGTTCAACCGCACCAAGGGTTACGGATTTGTCGTCCGCGACGGCGAGCCCGGTGATATCTTCGTCCACATCGAGACCCTGCGCCGCAGCGGCCTGGAGGATCTGCAGCCGGGCGAGGACGTGATGGTGCGCTTCGCCGAGGGTCCCAAGGGCCTGGTGGTGGCGGAGATCGAAGCCGGGCGCTGAGCGGTCCGCCGTGCGGCGAGGCCGGGGCTGCATTGCGGCCTGCGGCTGCGCGTGGCAAGAACCCGCCTCCGATCGGAGCGTAGCGCAGCCTGGTAGCGCATCTGCTTTGGGAGCAGAGGGTCGCAGGTTCAAATCCTGCCGCTCCGACCATTTCCCGCACGGCGGCGTCGGCCTTGCGCCATCGAAGGCTTGCAGGACGCCAAAACCGCAGTAGGGATGGCGACCCTGAGCCTTTTCCCACCGGAACCCGTCCGCCCATGCTCGCGCGCATCTTCCGCCCCGCCAAGTCCGCCATGCAGTCCGGCCTGGCCAAGACCCGCGAATGGGTCCTGGAGTTCGAGCCGGCCAGCGCCCGCCATCCCGATCCCCTGATGGGCTGGACCAGTTCCACCGACATGGACGGGGAGGTGCGCCTGCTGTTCGACGACCGCGACCAGGCCGTCGCCTACGCCCAGGCCCATGGAATCCCCTTCCAGGTCATCGAGCCGCAGGACCGCAAGCGGATCATCAAGGCCTACGCCGACAACTTCGCCTTCGGCCGCAAGACCCCCTGGACCCACTGAGGTCCCGCGCAGAGCGCCCGTAGCTCAACCGGATAGAGCATCCGCCTTCTAAGCGGACGGTTGCTGGTTCGAATCCAGCCGGGGTCGCCACGACCGGCCATAGCCTTTC
>NZ_JBWZET010000034.1:0-21855 GCF_056722145.1 Rhizomicrobium sp.
GGTCATTACCTGATCACGGAATCGACGCCGCTCGCCAATCCCTACTGGCAGTATTCGCGCGACAAGATCGCCTGCGAAGAATTGCTGATGAAGGCGTACCGCGAGAACGGTTTCCCGATCACCATCATCCGGCCGTCGTTGACTTATGGCGACACGCAGATTCCGTTGGCGGTGAATTCGTGGCTGCGCTCCTTTACCGCCATCGACCGCATGCGCCGCGGCAAGAAAGTAATCGTTCCCGGCGACGGCACGTCGCTGTGGGTCGTCACCCACAACAGCGATTTCGCGGTCGGGCTGATCGGGCTTTTGGGTCAGCCGCAGGCGATTGGGCAGGCGTTCCACATCACCTCCGACGAAGTGCTGACCTGGGACCAGATCACCCACATCGTTGCCGAGGCGGCCGGCACCAAGGCCGACATCGTGCACATTCCGTCGGACTTCATGGCGGCGGCGATTCCCGACGATCTCGGCAATCTCGTCGGCGACAAGGCGAACAGCGTCGTGTTCGACAACACCAAGATCCGCCGCTTCGTGCCCGAGTTTTCGCCGCGGGTGCGTTTCGCCGAAGGCATTCGCCGCACGCTGGCGTGGTTCGAGTCCGATCCCAAGCGCCGCCTCATCGACACCGACGCCGACGCCGCCTGGGACAGACTGATCGCCGCCTACGAACGCGGCTGTGCCGAGGCGCTCAAGGCGTTCCGGGCGTAAGCAGCTCCGGCGGCACCGTAAACGCTTCGGGGACGACCATCAGGCGCAAGCTGCGTTCGTCCTTGAAGTATTTTTTCGCGACCTTCAGCACGTCGGCGGGGGTGATTGCCTTGAGGCCGGATATGCGATCGTGCAACAGGTCGGCCGTATGCGGATCGGTCTGGATGCCGGTCAGAACGTGGAGCCAGAACTGATCGGTCTGCTGGGCGCGCTCGACTTCGGTCACCAGCGGCCCGCGGGCGCGTTCGAATTCCTCCGTCGATACTTCCTTGCCGGCGAGATCCGCCGCCACCTTCTTCGCGGCCGCATAGAAAACGCCGAGCTTGTCTTCGGGCACGGTGGCCGCCACGGTCAGGACGCCCCAGCCGGGTGTTGCCCGCGAGGTCGCCGAAGTTGCTTGCGGGCTATAGGTGATGCCGTCCTTGGTCCTCAGCTCGTCGAACAGACGGGTACGGATCACCGACTCCAGGACGCGCAGCGCCCGCATCGTCTGCGGATCGGGATAGACCCCGGTGGTGCGCCAGCCCAGCAGGGCCAGCGCCTCGTGGGTCTTGCCGGTGTGATGCAGCACGGTCGGAGCGGCGCCGCCTGCGGGCATTTCCTCATGACCGGGATACGGCTTGGTGTCGACTTTGCGCTTGGGCAGGGCGCCGAGCGTGCGTTTGAGCTGCGCCAGTGCGTCGTCAACCGTGATGTCGCCGACGATGGTGATTTCGATCGGCCCGTTGGCGAGATCGGCCGCCGCCAGCGCCTTCACGGCATCGAGACTGGTGGTTTTGACCTCATCCAGCGTCGGCGCGGCCCAACGCCGGTCGTTGTTATGCACATACTCCCAGTAGTGCAGGCCGAACATGCCCAACGGCGTGGTCATGGTCTGCGCCAGCCCGGTTTCGGTGGCCGATTTGATCTGCGCCAGCCCTTCCGGTCGCCAGGCGGGGTCGATGATGAACGCGCTGATGAACTGCAGATCGGTTCCAAAATCGGCGGGGCGCGTCTGCGCCACCAGCTGTAACGCGCTGTCGGCGATTTCCGGAGTGGCGCCCCACTGGTGGCCGTTGAGCGCTTGCGGCAGGTCGGCGGTGGCGATGCGGCCGATGCCGCCGAGGCCCCAGGTCCCCGGCAGCGCCCAGCGCGGCGTAGCCTTGTCGCGGCTCATGGCGAAACGGCCGTGACCGATGCGGACCAGCATCTGCACCTGGCCTTCCTGGAATTTGGTCGGCTTGATGGTAGCGCGTACGCCATTGGCGAATTGCACCACGGTGACGCCGAATTCGTCGATGGTCTTCTGTGACGTGATGGTGCCGGCCGGTCCGAAGTCGGTGTAGGGCCACACTACCGGCGCGTGGGCGACGGCGGGAGCGGCGGGTGCCAGCGTGCCGGCTCCTTCATATGTGGCGCGCAGGGCCTCGGCGCCGCCGGGTATCGGCGACGGGCTGGAAACGATCACGATCGGCGTCGTCGCCATGAACAATTGGCGCAGGTCGGCCGTGACGCGCGCGGCGGTGAGGCCTTTGACGGCGTCCTCGAAGGTCGGCATCCAGTTTTCCGGACCGTCGATCACGTCATCCCTGCTGATGGCGCTGTTGAAGGCGTTGGTGAGCTGGTTGTTGCGGCGGGTAGGTGCCGCGGTGACCTGCGAGGAAATGTTGGTGCGGTGTTGCGCAATGGCCTGATCGACCTCTTCTTGGGTGACACCGTCGTGCAGGACGGTCATCAGCGTCTGGCGCAAGGCTTTGAGGGCGCGATTGGCATCGCCGCTGCCGACCGAAGCTCCGATCGAGGCCACGAACGACGTGCGATAGCTGTTGCCGATACCGGCACCCGCCTGCAGGAACGGCGGATCGGCCGAGGTGGCGAGCGCGTGCAGGCGCAGATTGAGAATGCGCAGGCCCACCTCGCGCTCCAGATCGCGGCTGTCGCGGGCGCGGGTTTCGGGGGTGGGATCGAACGGTGCCACCCAGGTCATCTGCACCGCGGAATTGGCGCCGGTCTCGACGAACAGGTGAACGTCCGTCGCCTTGGCCGGATCGGGCGTGGTGAAGGTCGGGGCCGGCGGCTTGGGCGCGGCGGCTTTCCAATCGGAGAAGCGTTTCTGGATTTCCGCTTCCATCGCCTTGGGATCGATGTCGCCGATGATGATCAGCACCGCCCGTTCGGGCCGGTAATGAGCGCGGTAATAGGCCTTCAAGTCGTCTGCGGTCGCCGCGTTGAGCGCGGCCTGGGTGCCGATCGCGAAATAGGCGCTGGCGAGGGCCTCGCCGTACATCGCTTTATGGGTGGCGCGCGACATGCGCAGCTGGGCGGTATCGCGAAGGCGGAATTCGGACAGCACCACCTGGCGCTCGGAATCGACCGCCTTGGGATCGAACTGGACTTCGCTGGCGATATCGCGCGTCAGCGTCAGCGCCGTGTCGAGGGTGGTGGCGTCGTTGCCGGGGAAATCGAAGGTGAAGATGGTGGCGTCGGCACCGGTGAAGGCGTTGGCATCGGCGCCGGCTGAGAGCCCGAGCTTTTCCAGGCGCTTGAAGGCCTCGCCGTCCGGGATGTGGGTGGTGCCGCGGAAAATCATGTGCTCGATGAAGTGCGACAGCCCGGCGTCCTTGGGCGTTTCGTCAAACGAGCCCGTCGCGACGCGAAAGACGACCGACACCGCATGTTCGGGATGGGTGTTGGGCTTGATCAGGTAGCGCATGCCGTTGGGCAGGGTGCCGAACACGACCGAGGGATCGGTGGGCACGTCGGTCTTCGGCCAGGTGGTCGGCGGAGCGATGGTGACGGTGCCGGCGATGGCGCCGAACAGTGTGGCGGCAAACAGCAACGCCGGTGCCGCAAAACGCATGATCCGCTTCATGATGACCTCGCCCCTTGAAGGCGGAAAGGGTATCAAGCCCCGTCGCAACAACCAATGCGCGCGGGTGCGGCGTCTGGCAGCGGTTTTTGTGAACAAAAAGAAAGGCCCGCCGGTGCGGGCCTGGAATTACTCGGCAGCCATCCGGTCGCCGAAGACTTTGCGGCGCAAGGCTTCTCGAGCCGCCTTTTTGGCTGCCCGGCGTTCGCGCCGCCGGTAGGGCCACGCCAGCATCGCCGGGATCAGGCCCAGCGTGATCATCTTGGAGAACGCCAGCCCGAAAATGATCGCCGTGGAAATCTGGATCCACATCATGGCGTTGACCGAGCCGATGGTGACCGAGCGGTGCCAGAAGTCGATTTCGATGGCGTACATCATCGGCAACAGGCCGCCGATCGCGGTGACGGTGGTGAGGAACACCGGGCGCAGACGCTGGGCGCTGGAACGCACCACCGCCTCGATCGGCTCCATCCCCGCCTTGAGGTGGCGGTGGAAGGTGTCGATCAAGACGATGTTGTGATTCACCACTACGCCGGCAAGCGCCAGCAGGCCGGTGCCGGTCATGATCACCGAGAAGGTCTGCCCCATCACCACCATGCCGAGGAGGGCGCCGATCATGGCGAGGATCACCGCCACCAGGATCAGGAAGGTGTGATAGAAGCTGTTGAACAGGGCGAGCAGAACGACCGCGATCAGGCACAGCGCCATGGCCCCGGCGATCAACAGGAACGCCATGGACTCGTCCTGGTCCTCGGTTGAGCCCTTGAAGTCGACATGGACGTTGGACGGGAAGTTCTGCTTGCCGATCCAGTCCTTGATTTTCGCCATTTCCTGGTTGGGAAGCAGCGTGTTGGGCTTCATGTTGGCGCGGACGTGATAGACGCGCCGGCTGTCGGCGTGTTCGATCGTGTTGGTTTTCTGGCCGGGCACGACATGCACGAAGCTCGACAGCGGCACGACGCCGCCGCTGTTGGTCGGAATGCGCAGCTGGTCGAGCGCTGCGACGCCGCGGTCGTTGGAGGGATAGCGCACGCGGATGTCGACTTCGTCGTCGGTATCGTCGGGACGGTAGCGGGCGACGAAAATGCCGTTGGTGACGAGCTGGACCGCGGTGCCGATCTCATAGGTGTTGACGCCGAAGCGGCTCGCCAGTTCACGATCGATCTGCATGTTCCATTCGATGCCGGGCAGCGCCCGGGTGTCTTCCACATCGCGCAGTTCAGGCGCGGCGTCCATGTGGCGGCGGACGGCATCGACCACCTGCTCCAGCGCGCCGAAATCCTCCGAGGTGACGTCGACCTCGATGTCCTTGGAGTTCGATGGGCCCGATTGCGGCTCATGGACTTCGACGCGCAGGCCCGCCATGCCTTCGGTGCGCTTTCGAGCTTCTTCCAGGATCGCCTTGCCGGTGCGGGTGCGTTCTTCGATCGGCTTCATTTCCACCGTGACGCGGCCGATCATGTCGACCGGAGCGCCTTGGCCGCCGCCGCCGGTGCGGGCGTAGAAATACTGCACGCCGTCGAGGCCTTCGAGGCGTCGCTCGACGCTCATCACCAGGTCGCGTTTTTCCGCCGCCGACATGTTGCCACGCGCCGAGACGTAGATGTTCGCCATGTTCGGATCGGTGGTGACGAAGAACTCTACGCCCTTGTTGCAGAAGATGAACACGCCGAGCACGGCGACGACGATGCCGAGGGCTCCGAGCGCCACCCGGCCGGGATGCTGGGTCAGGTGTTCGGCGAGATGGGCGTACCAGCCGGTGATGCCGGGGATGTGGCGCCAGTCGCCGGTTTCGGAAGCCTCGATGGCGCGCTCATGTTCTTCGTCGCGGGCCGGCGGCTTGCCGAACCAGCCGCCCATCACCGGCAGGAAGATCAGCGCCACGATCATCGAGGAACTCAGCACGATGATCAGCGTGATCGGGAAATAGCTCATGTAGGAGCCGACGATGCCGGGCCAGAGCAGCATCGGGGCGAAGGCGCCGATCATGGTCGCAGTGGCGCTGACCACCGGCCAGAACATGCGCAAGGCGGCTTCGGCGAAGGCTTCGCGCGGCTTGTGACCTTCGGTCATTTTGCGATCGGCGTATTCGACCACGATGATCGCGCCGTCCACCAGGATGCCCACGGCGAGCAGCATGGCGAACATGATCATGAAGTTCAGGGTGTAGCCGAGGCCGTTGAGGACCAGGAATCCCATCAGGAACGAGGTCGGAATGGCGATGCCGACCAGAAGTCCCGAGCGCACGCCGAGCGCCGCCACGATGATCACCATCACCAGCAGGATGGCGAGCAGGATGGAATCGAACAGCGAGGAGAGCTGGTCGTGGATGAAGGTCGACTGGTCGAACATGAAGGTGGCATGGACGCCGGCCGGCCAGGTCTTTTCGGCCTTGCGGACGACTTCCTTCACCTTCTCGTTGGTGGCGATCAGATTGGCGCCGACGCGCTTCTTGACCTCGATGCCCATGGTGGGCTTGCCGTTCATGCGCGCGAAACTGTAAGGGTCGACGAAGGTGCGGTGCACCTGGGCGACATCCCTCAGCCGGATGGTCGAATCCGCATTGGCGCGGATCGGCAGGTTCAGCACGTCCTGCGCCGTGGCGATGACGCCGGGCACTTTGACCTGGAAACTGCCGCGGCCGGTCTCGATGGTGCCCGCGGCGATCAGCGTGTTGTTGTTGGTGACGGCGTTGTAGATCTCGCCCTGGGTGATGCCATAGGTCTCGAGCCTGGCCGGATCGATGGTGATTTCGAGCAGTTCGTCGCGGGTGCCGAACAGGTCGGCGTCGAGCACCGTCGGGACCATGCGCAGGTCGTCGCGCAAATTCTTGGTGATGTGCAGCAGCGCGCGTTCGGGCACGTCGCCCGACAACGCAATCGTGATCACCGGATTGTCGCTGTTGGAGGCTTCGTTGATGACCGGCGGATCGGCCTCCTTGGGCAAGCGGGCACGAGCGGAGTCGACCTGGGCGCGCACGTCTTCCAGCGCCTTCTGCATCTTGGTGTCGGCCATGAACTCGATGCTCATGGAGACGCCGCCCTGATAGGCCCAGGCGCGCAGATGGCGGATGCCCTGCACCGAACGCAGCGCGGTTTCGAGCGGGCGCAGGATCAGGCGCTCGGAATCCTCCGGGCTGACGCCCGGATAGGAGACATTGACGCCGATATACGGGATCGGAACGTCGGGATCGGATTCCTTCGGGATGGAATAGAGCGCATAGACGCCGCCCAGGATCACGACCAGGATCAGGGCGCCAATCAGCTTGGTGTTTTCGACCGCCCACTCGACAATTCTGGTCATGATGCCTTGCCCGGCTTTTGGTATTCGACCTTGACGCGCTCGCCGTTGGTGACGAATTCCTGGCCGATGACGATCACGTCGGCGACCTTGGGCAGCCCGGCAATCCACATGCCGTCGGGACCGTCGGAAATCACCTGCACCGGCACGAAGTGCGCCACGCCCTTGTCAACCACGCGCACGCCGACCACGCCGCTGTCCTCCAGCACCAGGACGCCGGAGGAAATCTTCACCGCCGGCACCAGGGTGGAGGGCACGATCATGATCTCGGCCGAAACGCCGCTCTTCAGCGTGGCATCGGGATTGGGGATTTCAACCTCGAGGCGGAAGGTGCGCGAGGTGGCATCGGCGTGGGTGGCGACGAAGCGCACCGTGCCTTCCACGGTCTGGCCGGTGACGAGCTTGACGTGCACCTTGTTGCCGGGCGCGACCTGGCCGACCATTTCCTCGCTCAAGGTTCCCACCGCCAGGAACGGCTCCGGCGCCACCACCATGGCGCATTTCGAGCCGACCTGGAGATAGTCGCCGAGATTGGCGTAGCGCTCATCGACGATGCCGTCGAACGGGGCCCGGATCTTGGTGTTGGCGAGCTGGATGTTCATGGTCGCGGCGCCGGCCTGGGCGGCTTCGAAGCTGGCTTCGGCCTGCGCCATCTGGGTCTTGGAGCGGAACCCCTCCTTGTAGAGCTCGCGCGCGACTTCCAGTTCCTTGCGGGCCTGGGCGACCTGGGCTTCGGCCTGCATGGCGCGGGCGCCGCGGTCGTTGACCTTCAGTTCGCACAGCACCTGTCCGGCCTTGACGCGATCGCCTTTCTCGAAATGCAGCGCCGCGATGACGCCATCGACTTCGGCGCGGACATCGACCTGATGCAGCGCCTCGGTGCGGCCGCGCACCGGAATCAATGCCTCGTGCAGCGAGGCGGTGAGGCGGGCGACGCGCACGGTGGGGATCTGGGCGGCGGCGGGTGCCGTCTCGGCGGCGGCCGGATGCGGCAGGATGAGGCGGGTCAGGACGCCGGTCGAGACGTAGAGCACGACGGCGATGGCGATGCCGAAGGCCCACTGGGTTTTCGGCTTCATCCGCAGCCAGAATCCCGGCATCAGCCGTTCATAGAGTCCATCGACTTTTTGTTTGAATTCGGAAACCACGGCGCTTCACCCTCACTCGGCCGCCGTTTTGGCGGCGTCGGCATTGAACTCGTTGCGGCGTTCCCTGAGGAACGTCAGAATCCCTTGATAAATCGTGCGCCCCATTTCGCACACGAACGCCTCGCGCGGGTTGCAGGCCCGGCCGCAGTCGCAGGTGATCTGCGCCAGCTTGGCTTCGGTGTCGGCGATGTAGTCGTCGATCATGGCGTCGACGCGGGGCCGGTCGAGGAAGTCGGAGAACATCATCGCGAACAGGAACGGCGAGCGGAACCGGTCGTCCGGCAGGGGTTCGCCCAGGCTGGCGACGAAGGCGCCGCGGCCTTGCTCGGTGATGGAGTAGACCTTGCGGTCCGGGCGGCGGGTGCCGGGCTCGGAGCGGACGGACACCATGCCGTCCTCGGTCAGGCGGGAAAGGGCGGGATAGATCGAGCCGAAGCTGGCCTCGACGAAATAGGAAAAGCGGCCGTCCTCGAACAGCTTTTTGATCTCATAGCCCGTGGCGTCGCCGCGAGTGAGAATTCCCAAGCAGATTGTGCGGACGTCCATCCCCACTCCCCGGCCTATAACGGCCTGATATACTCCGGGGGTAGATATGGCAGATTTGTCGTCGTTCAAGGGCACTGCATACGATTGCGACAGCAGACGAGGCCCGCGTCTCCTGCGGGCCTCTCAACTAGTAGCAAAAGGCACGGAAAACCTGACGGTTAACCGTTAACCGGGTGCGGAAGCGTCAAATCACTTCTACGCGATCCACCTCGACGCCCTTCATGCCCTGGCGGGTCGAAAAGCGCACGCGCTGTTCCGGTTCGAGGACGGCAATGCCCGAGCGCCGGAGCGCGCTGGCATGGATGTAGACGTCGCCGCCTCCGCCGTCGGGCATCACGAAGCCGAAACCCTTCTGGTCGTTGAAGAACTTCACCTTGCCTTCGACCATCGGGCCAGAGGGTCCGGTGTCGCGATAGCCGCCGCCGCCGCCGAAGCCGCCGCGATCGCCATAGCCGCCACCGCCGCGGTCGCCGTAGCCGCCACGATCACTGTAACCGCCACGATCGCCGAAGCCGCCGCCACCGCCGAAGCCGCCGCGCGGACCGGAGTCGCGACGCGGACCGCGCGAGGCCGGGGCTGGGTCAGCCGTGGAGGTGTCGACCGTATGCACGGTGACGACTTGCAGTCCGCGCGGCGATTCCTGCAGATCGCAGACGATCGTTGCGCCTTGGGGGAGATTAGGCGTGCCGAGTGCGGCCAGCGCGGAGGCGTGACAGAATGCATCGCCGCCGTTTTCAAGCGTGATGAAACCGTATCCTTTGGTCGCGTTGAACCACTTGACCGTGCCCTTCACCGAAGCTTGGGCGAGGGGCGTGCCATTGTCGAAGTTTGCCATGTGTATGCCGATGCCGCACCAGCCGGAAATGATCCAAGACCGCGCTGATCCGTCCGGCGGCCGGGCCAGTGCGTCAACTTGCATCATGCCTAAACTCAAAGCTGATCTGCAAGCCATCTCACGCGTGCTGGCGCCGTTAGGGCAACAAGCCTCGGGCCGCGGATTTGACGGTTTTCGGGCCAAAATCGCCGGTCTGGGCGATAGTGTCAGTTGATTTTAAGTGCCGGTCTCGACCGATTTTCCATTAGTCGGACAGATGTTGGAGCCGGACCAGCACGACATCGTTACTCCGGATCGGGATCGCGCGCCGGAACAAACCGTCGGCGCCGACGCGGATTTTGGCCTCGATTTCCGGCTTATCGGCGGTATGCGCCTGCATCGCGGCGAGATCGGTTGCGCTGAGATCGGTCGGCGCGCCCGAGCGCAGATAGGCGGTATAGGCGTCGTTGGCGTCGTAACCGGTTCGATGCACGGTGAACTTGTAGGTTCCTGGCCTTAACCCGTGGACCGCGAGTGCGACCGGATCGAGCGCGGTCGCGGGATGCACTTTGCGGAAATACGGCCGGTCGCTCTCGGCCATCGCGGGCGTGGTGTAATTCCAGATCAGGCCGGCGAAATCGGCGCCGGTGCGGCTGACGAGGGAATGGGCATCGCCGCCGGCGATCGTCTCGTCGCCGAGGGCGTGCAGGTACTTGTAGGCGAAGTAGGCCGGCTTGCGGATGTCTTCGCGATTGAGCAGACCGAAGCCGCCATGGAACGAGGCGGGCGGCGGGCCGGCTTCCTCGAACAAATCCGTGTACGTCCAATAGCTCATCGATTGCGCCGCGCCTTCGGTCTGCTTCAGCTTTTCGAGGATGAAGGCGGCGCTGAGATAGGCGTCGTGGATGGGATCGCGCGGATTGTAGCTGGTGCTCCATTCGGTGAAATAGAGCGGCAGGCCGGGCTGTGCCGACGCCTCGATTTCGCGGCGCACACGCCAGACGTCGGCGGCGATGGAATTGGGATCGGGGTCGAGCTTGTTGTCGCCTTCGCCCTTCTCGTCGAGAAAGCCGCCCTTGACGCCGTAGGTATGGGTGGTGACGAAATCGACCGGCACACCGGCCGCTTTCGCGTGCGCGAGAAACGCGGGCACCCAGGCCGCGCCCGCCGTCGACGGTCCGCCGACCTTCAGTACCGGATCGATGGATTTGATCGCCCGCACGCTGGCGTCGTAGAGGCGGAAGTATTCGGCTTGGTTGCCGCCGGTCCAGAAGCCGTCGAGATTGGGTTCGTTCCATATTTCGAAGCGCCAGCGGCGCACTTCGGCGGCGCCGAAGTGGGCTTCCAGGGTCGCGGTGAAGTCGGAGATGAAATCCGCCCACTTGCGATAATCCTTTGGCGGCGAACCGTTGGCCTTCCAATAGAAGATGGTGCGGCTGTCGCTGGCGAGGTCCGACGGCATGAACCCGATCTCGACCAGCGGCTTCATGCCGGTCTTCAGGATGGCGTCGTAGACCGCGATGATCCTGGTGAAGTCGTGGACGGGTTTGCCGTTCACCTCGCGGTAGGCGCCCATGTCGTCGTGAAAAATGCCGTGGAAGCGCAGGTATGTGAATCCGATCTCGTCATGCACCAGCTTCAGATGCGCGAGATTGGCGGGCCTGAGCAGAATGCCGGGATGATCGGCGCCGACGCTGTCCTGCCACGCCCTGTCGCGGGCGCCGGTGACATGGCGCATGTCGGCGGTAATGACACGCTCGCTCGCCGCGGCCGCGGTCAGTGCCGCCGCCAAAGCCAGTCCGAACCAGATCGCACGCATGCCCGCCCCCTTCTATTTGTCTGATGATAGAGGGGGCGGAGCAGAACCGTCGAGACGCCAAAGCGCCTCAGAACGGCCAGAAGAACCGTTCGCGATTGCACACGTTGGCGCGCACCCGCACCGGATCGTCGTTGTAATCGTCATCGATGCAAACCGCCGGGCTCATGGCGTAGAGCGTGTTGCCGATCAGCTTGCCGTCGAGGCGATTCTGGTGCCCGCCGGCCCGCGCATCGATCCGTACCGCGGCATGGCGCACGTTGGCGACGAGGTTGTTCTCGACGATCGGGCCGCCGTCGTCGCCGTCGATCACGGCCACGGCGGAAAAGTCGGGGAAGATCGGCGGCGGGAAGGATTGGCTCGCCAGGATGCGGATGCCGTCGCCGGCGTTGATGATCTTGTTGGACGCGATCAGCGTACCGGCGCCGAAGGCAACGATGCCGGCGTTGGCGCTGTCGGTGACGACCGAACCGGTGATCTGCGATTCCGCGCCGGGTGCTACCACGATGCCGTCGTGCGATTTGGCGATGGTGGCGCGTTCCACCGTCACCGCGCCGCGCTGGCCCGGCAGCACCAAGACGCCGGTGTCGGCTTTGGTGATCTTGACGTCGGTGATGTGCAGTCCGCGCGTGCCGGCCGAAGCGAGGATGCCGATGCCGCCGCCGATGATCGAGCCGCCTTCGACGACGCCTTCGGAGCATTCGAGCGCCAGTCCGACCGAGCCATGGATGGTGCCGCCGTTGCGATCGATGCAGTCGGTGCGGCCGAGGTTCAAATTCGCCGCCATGTTGCGGCCATCGATGTCGATGTCGACGTTTTTCAGCGTGACGGTGGCGCGGCGCGCATGCACGCCGGAGGCGTCGGTTTCGATCTTGCTCGATTCCAGGAACAGTTCGCCGGATTCCTGGACGTCGAAGCCCCAATCGGTGCCGCGCGAGTCGATGCTGGAATTGCGCATCACGACGCGGCCGGCTTCCACTTCCACGCATGGGGTCTCGCGCGAACGGGCGATGAAGCGCACGCCGTCGAGCACCAGCTCGTCACCGAGCGGGATGTGCGCCGTCAGGCAGGGCTGGCCGGGCGGGGCCTGGATTACGGCGCGCCCCGATCCGCCATAAGTGGCGATGGTGAGCGGACCACGCACATGCACCGACTCGACGCAGGTCATGCCCTGGCCGGGCGGGATGATCAGGATGGTGGCGTTCGGCGGTGCGACCTCGGCCGCTTCGTTGACCGACGCGAACACCGGCCCGTGCGGCCCGCGATGGTGCGGACCATGGCCGCCGCGCGGCAGGCCGCAATCGACCAGCAAGGTGGCGTGGCCGTTGAGGCCCGGCAGCATCGGCCCGGCCGGCGGCCCGACATGGACGGGGCGGCGCGGCGCGCACGAACGCCAGCGGCACCACGACGGATCGATTTCCGGCACCGGATCGTAGGGCCCCCATTGCGAGGCCGCTTCGCTCGGATAGTCGTAGGGCGGCAGCGTGTCGTAGGGATCGCCCGCGGCCGGCATTCCGGCGAAGACCAGCGGCAGCACCGCAACGATCCAGCGGCTCCAACGCGTCGCATGGCGTGTCATGATCATCTCCTCGCCCCTTCGGGACGGTCATGTCCGGTGGCATCGGCCTGTTTCAGAAGATCGAGCAGCTCGCAGCGCGCCTGCGGATAGGCGGCGGCTTCGGCCATGGCGCGATAGCTGTTGGATTTGTGCTCGTCGGGTTCGACGCCGTTGGGGCCGACGCGATAGAGCACCGACAGATTGAACAGCGCATCGGGATAGCGCTGGTTGGCGGCCTTGATGAACCACTTTTCGGCGCGCACGAAATTCTGCGGCACGCCGATGCCCTTGGCGTACATGATGCCGAGACGGTCCTGGGCGATGGCGTCGCCGTCGACCGCGGCCATCTGGATCAGCCGCACCGTCTGGATCTGGTTCAGGAAGCCGGTCGGCTCCCAGTTGAGTGCGGTCTGGAATTGCGCCACCGCATGGCCGAAGCACACCGGCGGCGCGCCGCACAGGTGCGGATGCATCTTGTAGCCGCGGAAATCGAGCGCCTCGACCAGGGCAGTGAACGGAATTTCGCGGATACGCCGCAGCGCCGCGCGTTGTTCGTACGACGGCAGGCTTTCGTCGGAATGCAGTTCGCCCTTGGCGGTGACGCCGGGATAGTACTCATACGGAGCATCCCAGAAGCGGGCGCGTTTTTCAGCGTCGGCGATGATGTGGGCGGGATCGGCATTGTTGTAGCGGATGGCGGCGCGCTGATTGGTGACGTAGGCACCGGCGATCGGGTGGCCGAGGTTCTGCGCGACGAGGAAATAGGTCAGCGCTTCGGCGTCGTTGGTGAGGAAGACCGACGACACCGAGCGGCCATAGTAGCCGCCGCCGTAGCCACTGCCATAACCGCTGCCATAGCCGCCGCCGTAGCCGCTGCCATAACCGCCGCCGCCGGAACCGTAGTTGCTGCCGGAGTATCCGGTGCTTGAGGCTGTGTTGTTGGCATTGGGGTCAGACGAGCCGACATTGACGGTCGCGACCGCGTCGGAAGAGGTCGTGCCGGTGTTCTGCGCCGGTGGTGCGATCAGCGCCGGCTGATCACTCGACGAGCCCGACGTTGTCGGCGGATAATTGCTGCCGCTTGTTGCCGTCGAAGTCGCGCTCGACGGCGCATAGAGATCGTCGGGCGGCGGCGGGATTTCGGCGCCGAAACATTGATAGTCGGGCAGACGGCTCTGCCAGTTGTCGGGCGTGTTGTCGACCCAGCGCCACACCGGCGGATGCGGATAGGGTTTGTCTGCGATGCTCGCCCACACCCACCACAGCCAGCCGCTGTACCAGTGGTCCCAACCCGAGCGCATGCACAGGCGCGCCTTGAGCGCCGGCGGCAGCACTGGTCCCTTGTTGGAATCGAAGCTCTGGAAGTTCGAGGCGTGGATGCGCCCGAGCGTGAGGAAGCCTTCGGCACCGCGGCTCGACAGGATGTAGAGAATGCGGGCGCGCGCATCGAGGCGCTGTTCGAAGGTCAGCGAATTGTAGATCTGCTCGGCATTGGTGAGCGCGTAGTTGCGGACGTTGTAGACCGCTTCGGCGGCATTGGAGTTGTCGTCGGCGCGATAATCGCGGCCGGGACGCAGCGCCATGAAATACCAGACATAGGATTCAACCGGGTCGAGGAACGCGGTATTCTTGGTCTCGCCGGGCGCCAGCGACTGGTTGGCGGAATAGAGGTCGCCGAGCCGCACCTGCGCCAGGAAATCGTCGCGCTGCCACGCTTCCTGTCGCCAAACCTTCACAGCGTCTGGCAAGGTCATCGCTTGTTCGGTGCGCCCGCCGTCGGCGTAATCGGCGAACGTAGCGGATGCGAAAATGACGACAATGGCCGCCGCCGCAACGACTGCGAACACCATCGTGCGAAGCATGCGCACGACTTTCCGCGTGCTGTTGCCGTCGACGCCGGACCGCGGGCTGCTACCGCGATCAGAACTCTGTACCCCAGTCACCCACTATCCCCACTGCGCTAGGCTGCGGATTTCTTTTAATTATCCTTAACATTTTACTGCGGTTTACGCCATCAGGATTCGGATCGTCGCAGCCAGAATCCGGCATGAGGCGCATTTACTATGTTCGGCTGCTGTACGGGAATGCGTCGAGGGCCGAACAAAAAGCGCTCTGATTTGCCTAACCCATTGTTGGTCTTGAGAGCTGAGGAACGACGCGACTGGCGCCCTCGGCCGCTTTGCCGTCGCGGATGGCTTCCAAGATCGGTGGGCGAATCAGGCCGACAGGGGCGCCGTGGATTCGCGCACCACCAGTTCATGCGCCAGCTGGCGTTCGTGCGGGCGGTCGTGGCTGCGTTTCTGGGTCAGCACCGACACCGCTGCCGCGGCCATGTCCTTCAGCGGTTGGCGGCAGGTTGTCAGCCGCGGCCACACCACCTGGGCGACGATGGAATCGTCGAAGCCGGCAATCGACAGATCGTCGGGGATCGACAGATTGAACTTCTGCGACACCGCCAGGACGCCGGCAGCCATGTCGTCGTTGCCGGCGAAGATCGCGGTCGGGCGGATCTTGGCGCTGAGCAGCTTCTCGCCCGCCTCGATGCCCGATTGGTAGGTGAAGAAGCCCTGGGCACAGAGCTCTTCCTGGAACGGAATGCCGGCATCGGCGAGGGCGGCGCGGTAACCGTCGAAGCGTATGCGCGCCGAACCATGATCGGGCTTGCCTTTGACGAAACCGATACGGCGATGGTTGAGGCCGATGAGATAGGCGGTCATTTCATAGGCCGCCTTGTATTCGTCGATGTTCACGACCGAGGTGCCGGGCATCTTGTTGCCGGGCGCGACGCGCACGAACGGGGTCTTCGCCGCGGTCAGTTCCTGCATGATGGTGCGGTCGTCGCACAGCGGCGGAGTCAGGATCACGCCATGCAGCACCGACTCGCTGACCAGCGCGCGAACCCGGGCGTCGACGTCGTGGTCCTGCGCCGGATTGAGCAATTCGACGATCAGGTGATAGCCCTCGTCGCGGCAGCGGGCGAGCGCACCAAGCTGCAGGTCGGCGATGTAGGAGCCCGGTGCCACGTCGTGCAGCAAGCCGATCAGATAGGAGCGTTCGCTGGCCAGCCCGCGCGCGAAAACGTTGGGCTTGTAGGCGAGCGCATCGATGGCGGCGAGCACGGCGGTGCGGGTGGAGAGCGAGACGTTGGGCTGGCGGTTGATCACCAGCGACACCGTTTTGATCGAAACGCCGGCGCGTTTGGCGACATCGTAGATCGACACCGGCTTGTCGCCTCCGGCGTCGCGGCGGCGCACCGTGCGGCCGAAGTTTTGCGGATCGACGCCGAGCCGCGCCAGTTCCGGCATCTCGCCCGGCTCCAGTCCGACCGCGTCGGCAAGGCCCGCCCGCATCAGAGTGCGCAGCTTGTCGGCACTGATGCGGCGCAGGCTGCTGGTCAGGCCGCCGCGCTCGAACGGCAGGGTGTGCTGGAAATGACTCTCGCCGCAGAGCAGCTGGAAATAGGGATTCTCGAGCCAGCGGTCGAACAGGGCTTCGTCGGTGAGATCGTAGAGCTGGCGCAGGATGGCGAGGCCGACCAGCAGACGCGATTGCGTCGGGCGCCCCCGGGTCTCGGTGGCGGGCGGTCCGAGGCGCCCTTCGAGCAGGCGCCAGTCGATCGCGGCGTTGAGTTTGGCCAGCGAATGATCGCGATCGATGATGTCGTCGAGACGCGGACCGGAGAAGTCCTTTTCGGCCTCCCGGCGCTGCTTTCCCCGTGTCGAATCCCCACGCGCCGTCATTGGCTTGGCTTTCCAGCGACCTTTAGACTCAGTCCGCTGGATTTTACCCTTGGCAGGCGAACGGTCAAATGGGCCCTAGCGACAGGCGTCCCGCATGCAGGCGATGCAGCAGATGATGTGATAGAATGTCGAAGCCGGAGCGGGCTCTTTGACGAAGGTTCCATCGCGCTCGAAGCGGTCCCACCACAGTCCGCGCACCGGCGTATCGAGGTAGCGCCACAGCGTCGCCGCGCCCCTGAGGGCTTCCGAGATCAACGCTTCTTCGCCGTCGGCGAGCGCCAGCGCCGCTTTGATGCGCTCGGTTTGGGCCCACAGGCGCGCCGTCGGCACCGTGACCTCAAAGGCGTCATTGAGGGCGTGCACGGCGGCATCGCGCTTGGGATCGACACCGCGGCAGCCATGATCGAACAGCCGGCGCGCCACCGTGCGGATCTCGGGATGGTGGCGGATCTTGCCCCAGCGCATCAGCAGCCAGGCCCATTCGAACTGGTGGCCCGGTTCGACGACACGGCCATCGGCGCCGGGTGCGGGGGCCCAGGTGGCATCGAAATGTTCGCGCAGGAAGCCGTGCGTCGGGTCGATGAATTTGCGGCAGGCGAGTTCGGCGACGTGATCGGCCCAGCCGCCCCACACGTCGTCGGGCTCGACTTCGCACCACGCCAGCAGCGCCTCGAGCAGGTGCATGTGCGGGTTGGAGATGAATTTGTCGCCGTGTTCGACAAAGCCGCCGGCCGGATGCTTGCGGCTGGCGATGATGCGGTCGAACAGGGCGTGCGAGGCGGCTTTCAGGTCGTCGCGCTCGGGCATCATCTTGACCATCGTCGCCATCGCCATCAGGGCGAAGGCCTGATCGTAGAGCATGGTGGCGGGATCGAGGATGGCGCCGTCGTTTGCCACCAGGGTGCAATAGAAGCCGCTCGGCTGGGCGTAGCGGGCATTGAGATAGGCGATGCCGTGCGCCGCGGCGTCGCGCCAGGGGCCGGTCCATCCCATCGCGCCGGCCTGGGCGAAGACATAGCTCTGGCGGCCCTGGACGCGGGCGCGGCGGAATTGGCCGGCGGGCGTGCCGTCCTCGGCGATCAGTTCGTGATAGCCGCCTTCGCGCTGATCGGCCCCGGTCTGCCACCACAACGGCAGCGCGCTCGTGAACAGCCAATCCTCGAACATCGCGGTGACCGCGCGTAAATCCTGTCGCATTGCAATGCCCGCTCTATACGGCCGCTTTCCTAGTCGCGTCGGTCGCCAATGTCACCTGTTTCCAATAACATCCGCACACAGATCATCGCGTTGGGCGCGTTGTCGGCACCGAGTCGGCCGCGTCGGATCGTCATGTGGCGGCGACGGATGGTCACGGGGGGCGCCAAGGAAGCGGGTGACATCCGTACGCAGATGTCCCGACCCGAGCCACAAGATGGCGCCGGCATCATTCGTGGTCTGATTCATCATATTATTGCTAAAACCTTGAGAGGGAAGCTCAAATCCCGGTTTGCGGGAAGTGGCGGGGGTGCTTTCCCTCAGGCTAATTTTGAAAGCGCTTACCTTTCGAGCGTTATCATTGTAAGTGTTCTAAACTGTGAACATAAGCTGTTGAAAATAGGCAGTGTTAGCGTTCTCAATTTTGATGAGAGTGCCTTTGCTAACACACCTCTGAGCATTTTGAAGCGAGCTCGGCGCGATGGATAGAAAGCGCTTACATATCGAGCTAACGTTCGTCATCCAGCAATGACAAGGGCAAAGCCCTGCATTGCCAAGAACATTTGTTCAGAAGGGGACGTCCACCATGAAATCAAGATACCATTTCTGTACCCAAACGGCTGTTGCAGCGTTGCTCGTCGGCTTGACCGGCGCGGCGATGGCCGACGACACGATGGAAACCGTGACGGTTACGGGTTTCCGCGCCTCGCTGGCCAACGCGCTGAACGCGAAGCAGAACTCCAACCTGATCATGGAATCGGTCACGGCCGAAGACGTCGGCAAGATGCCCGACCAGAACGTGACGGAATCGCTGCAGCGCCTGCCGGGCATCCAGATCGCCCGCGACCAGGGCAAGGGCACCCGCGTGCTGATCAACGGCCTCAGGCAGAACCTGACGACGCTGAACGGCGACGTGTTCCTGACCGGCAAGGAATTCTACATCCAGGGTGAAGCGGGCGGCGGCGGCGCCGGTGCCAACGCGCAGTACGCTTCGATGGAAGGCATCCCGAGCGAAGAAATCGGCGGCGTCGACATCTACAAGACCCCGAACGCCGGGCTGTCGGAAGGCGGCATGGGCGGCATCATCAACCTCAAGACCCGCGACCCGCTGAGCGCGCCCGATGGCCTTTCGGTCACCGCGAACCTGCGCGGCACTTCGACGAGCTACAGTTCGCTGGCGCGGATGACGCCGAACGCGACGCTGGTGGCCTCCTACAAGCCCAGCAACACGTTCGCGATCACCGGCAGCATCTCGTACGACAACTCCGACACCCACACCAAGGAGTTCGAAGCCTACAACCGCAGCCCGTGGGTCATCACCAGGGCGGACGTGAGCGGCTACGCCGGCGTCGGCAATCTGGCGTGCAGCGTGGATACCAGCGGCAACTGCGTCGCCGGCATCAGCGGCCAGGGCAAGCTCGCCACGCCGTACATCATGCAGCAGTACGCCTATTTCAGCGATGTCTACGACCAGAACCGCACCATCGGTGCGACGCTGGGCGCGGCCTGGAACGTCTCGAGTTCGGTCCAGACCAGCATCAACTGGTTCTATTCGCATATCGGCGACAAGAACACGACCTATTCGGACAAGGTCGGCTTCAACGGATCGGGCTCGACCTCGAGCGTACCGGGTCTGGCGGCGCCGGGCATCAATGCGAATGCTCCGTATACGATCGACAGCAACGGCGTCGTGACCTCGGCCCAGTTCTGGCTGCAGGGCGCGGAAACCGCGACTCTGCTGCAGCGCAACGGTTCTGACGCCAACAATATCCAGTGGCACACCTCGTTCGACGACGGCGGCCCGATCTCGGCCACCCTCGACGTTTCCTATGCCGGCGCCAACGCCACCATGAAGGCGGCGCAGCAGGACATCGAACACGGCTATTACACCGCGCAAGGCGGGTCGGGTTCGGCGGCGCCGACGGCACCGGGCTGCAACAACTTCTCGGCTGCTTGCGCCGCCGGCGCCGGCAATCCGGCGATTCCGCTGCAGTGGTCCAATGGCGGCGATTCCGGTCTGCCCACCGCGTCCTATCTTGCTCCGTATGCCGATGTGCTTTCCAATCCGGCGTACACCTTGTTCAAGTCCGCCTGGGCTTGGGGAAGCCACTCGAAAGAGCAGGAAGACGCGATCCGAGGCGCCGTCGTGTACAAGCCCGCGTTCCTCAAGGGCGTCGACGGCAACATCACGTTCGGTTTCCGTGTCGCGCAGCGCAACATCAACGAAACGTTCGGCCGTTACCTGACTCAGGGATTGGACGTTAACGGAAATTACATCTCCAACTGCTGCTACGCTGCTCCCAATGGCGGCGGGCTGTACTACCAGGATCCGGGCTATGCGGCGATTCCGTACGATACGGCGCTGTCCAATCCGGCCCTGGCGCTGACGGTCCACAACTTCGCCTTCGGCAACATGATCGTGAAGAATCCCGTCACCGGCGGAATGACCGATCCGGCGACGTTCTACAATCAGATCTGGAACCAGGCGGCGAATGTGCCGACCAACAAGCCGTCCGCGGTTGTTGTCGGTGGGGTTGCCGTGCCGTGCGATGGCAGCGCGACACAGCCGGCGGCGTGCAACGTTGCCGCCAAGACGAAGGTGCCGAACAACTCGGAAGCGTTCTTCCCCGACACGCTGAGCTCGTTCAGGGTGCATGAGAGCACCCAGGCTCTCTATCTGATGACCGACCTCGGCGACAAGGATAAGGGCTTCCACTTCAACGGCGGCGTGCGCGTTGTGTTTACGACCCAGATCGTGAACGGCGCGTCGGCGGCTCCGGTGGTGACCTCCTACGGTACCGCGACGTGGAATGGCGTGAACAACAACAACATTCCGTTCACCGCCGTGAAGCATACCGTCGACATCCTGCCGTCGTTCAACCTCTCGCTGTTCCCGACGGACGATCAGATTGTCCGCTTGAGCGCGGCGCGGGTGATGTCGCCGGCCGATCTGTTCGGTCTCGGCGTCGGCCGGTCCTACAACTTCACGCGTGAAACCGGCGGCCGCACCAACATCCACACCGGCGTTGCCGACGGCTTCAAGTTCGCCAACGGCAGTTCGGGCAATCCGGATCTCGATCCGTATCGCGCGAACGAGTTCAACCTGTCGTGGGAAGACTACTTTGCGCCGGAAGCGCTGCTCAGCGCCGGTATCTTCTACAAGCAGATCGAGAGCTTCGAGGTCTACCAGCCGGTGAACACCACCGTGATGGACGACTTCGGCGGCTCGTCGGGCCCGGTCACCATGCCGATCAATGCCGGCCATGGCTCGATCTACGGTCTCGAACTGGCAGGCCAGTACGTGCTCGATATGGGCGTGGGCGTTGCAGCCAACTACACCTACAGCCAGTCCGAGTCGGCCTTGTTCACCGCGTTCAGCAAGCATCTGCCGATCCCGGACGTGGCGGCGCACGCGGCAACCGCCACTGTCTTCTACGAAAAATACGGGTTCGACGCTCGTCTGTCGTATTCGTGGCGTAGCAAGGCCGTGAACGGCGGCTACGGCGGCTCGACCTTCTCGCCGATCGACGTCAGCACCGGCAACTCGAAAGCCTATGGCGTCTTCACGGCGCCCTATGGCGAGCTCGATGCGCAGGTCGCCTACGACTTCGACGAGCACTTCAGCATCTATGTGTCGGCGCAGAACCTGACGGAAGAAGCGCAGCACACCTACATGCAGTTCCCGAACCAGCCGTTCACCTATGACAACAGCGGCACTCGGTACTTCTTTGGCGTGAAGGCCCACATCTAGCCTTCCCGCGCGCGGGGATTATCTTCCCCGGGCCGATCAATCGGAGTGCCTTCTGGGGTGGTCGCCGCACGGCGGCCGCCCTTTCTTTTTGCCCGCCGCCGCCCCATCCTGGCCGCGACGGAGGGGACATGAGCATTCGCGAGCACGCAGTTGTAGTCTGGGCGATGCTGCGGCGCTGGCCGCGGCGGACGGGTATCGGGATCGGAGCGCTGGCGCTCGGCTATTTCCTCTATTACGCCGGCGTGGAAGTGATGAGCATTCCCGCCGCCCTCCTCGCCGCGCTCGGCATGGCGCTGATGACGGCCTCCTTCAAAGTCGTCGGCCAGTTCCTGTTCTACCGCGTTTTCCACTATGGCGAGTTTGCCGGCTCGTTCCTGCTGCTGGCGCTGCTGGCGGCGGTGCCGTTCGTCGCCGCGCTGGCGATTTCGATGC